>NZ_JBRREG010000002.1:0-122205 GCF_056760155.1 Stenotrophomonas sp. STEN022 | reverse complement strand
GGAAAACCCCTGAGGAATTTGCCCTGAAACACGGGACCCAAGCGAATTCCCTAGAGTCGTAGAATGCCGGATTTTCTACTTTGAAATGCACCGGTAATTGGGGGTGGGTCAATGAGCACCGGACTCTAAACAGCCCCGCTACTGAAGACGGGAGGACGTCGCCGTCTGCGTTATGTGAAGTCGCGCTGACGCTTATTGCATCGTCCGGAGTTCGTCAGATTCTCATAGATGAAGCGGGAAATCTTCTCAACGCGGGGAGGTCGACACAGCAGCAATCTTTAGCGTTCATCAAGGCAATCACAAATCGCGGCGTCACTATTTCCATCGCCTCCACAATGAACCTGGTGAACGTCCTAGCTGCTGATGAGCAGCTTCAGTCACGCTTCACTCGAGTAGAAATCCCTATGTGGGCTGAGTCAGAGTCATTTCGGTCCTTCCTCGCAAGCATTTAACTAGAGCTCCGGTTGCCTCAGGCATCAGGCCTGAGCGACCAAGCGATTGTTCGGTGGTTGGTGTCCCGAGGCTGCTGTACTACATCGCGGGTTCTTGAAGTCATATGTAACGCGAAACGTATTGCTGACTCGCAAGGTCTGGCGCGCATCGACATTCGGCTACTTGATATCGCCCTAAGCCATGGATACGTGGGGGAGGGGACTCGGCATGGAGATTTCTAACCTTCCGGTGTGGGCCGACGTGTTCCCGGGAGAAAGCATTCGTTCCTGGCTGGATGCCACGCGCGTTCGTCTCGGGCTTGCGGAGGAAGAATGGTGGGCTTGGTGCGGGATTGACCCTGCTGAGCCAGAGCGCCTAGCACATAAGAAGTGTTGGTCAGGATTGCCTCCTGGACTCGGTCAGATAAACGAGATTCCCGTGGATCTTCGGGTTGCACCGGTTTGGCGGGAAATCTACTGTCCCAATTGTGCTCTCGAAGGCTTGTCAGGAATACGCCATCCGGTTCTAGCCAAGTGGCTGGATGTAAGAAGTATCAGCTGCGATGAGCACAGAGTTCTTCTTTGGTACAGGTCACCATCTAGATGCGTGAACATCTCGGATGATCCGGAGTTGGAGGCGTGGGATCGCTGGCTGCGCGAGTGGCGAGATGACAAAAGCCTTTATTTAGTCGAGCGTCGCTTCAGGCGAGATCTCCTTTTGGCGGCTTCAAGAAACTGGAGCCCGACCTCTGCGATGATCGCTAGCGTTGGTTGCAACTGGCTGTTGACTGAGAAGGGTTGGTTGGCTAAGTCTTTGCCCAACAATCTTCACCCGCCAAACGGCCCGAGCAGAGTTGGCGCGCTTGGGCCTGCGGATCGAATGTCAGCGCTCTTTTCTGCGTGGAGAGCTTGGATTGCCATGAGAGAAAGAATGCCCACCGCGTTGCCAAGATGGCCTCTGGAAGCATGGCAATGGTTGGAGGCGCGCTGGCGTACACGAGTGCACTACGGATGTGGGACGCAGTTAGCTGAAATTGCGAGAGCTTTGGAGCGGCGTCAAAGTGGGGATCTCAGGCGCCCCCCACGTAGGAGTCGCTCTTAAAAAAACGTGGCCGTTGACGATGATAGCTCAGGTTGTCCGCCCAGTTGCGAAGGCAACGCGCCGCAAAGCTGCTTCTTTTTCTTGAGGGATAGCAAAATGGAAAGTTGCGATTGAACGCGGGTTACCTGTTGGTTCGCCGACGGGGGGAGGAACGTTTGAGCTTTGGCCGCGCGGCCAGCAACGGGCAGTGCTTGTCCAAGAATTCGGTCATGTCGCTTCGTCGCTGCAGTACTCCGGAGGGAATCTCCACCTGAAGCTTCCGCGCAATGGAGACCGCAAAGTAGATTTGCGCACTTGTAGGTGGCTTGAGATCCCAATCCAGGCAGTCAGCGAGAACGGGGAGCACTCGCATGCTCAGCCGCTCGCCGAACGACTCTCGCTCAGGATCATGTTGCAGTCGGGACCATTGTTCTTGTATCGACTCTAGTAGCCCCGGAGTTGCGTCGAGAGCAATCAGGAGGTCGCAATCAGGATCAATTAGGAGCAGGGCCATGGCAAGGCTCGAGCGATACTTATAAGTAGTCTACTTATACAGTGGTAGCGATAGAAGTAGCCTGAGAACAATGCTCTGCTGTATGCAGCAAGACATTCAGGCCCGACAACTTGGCTTGGCAATTCGCGCCGTGCGTTCAGCTAAAGGCTGGAGCCAAGAGCAATTTGCCGATTCGATCTCAATGCACCGTGCTTACTACAGCGCGATCGAGAGAGGTGAGAAAAACATTACTATTGCGACTCTCAGCAGACTGGCCGTCGGCCTGGGTGTGAGGGCACACGAGCTTCTACGCGACGCTCAGCTGTAAGCGAGAGAGCAGAAGGCGATGACCCCCAACTTTCGTGTCATCTGAGCCTAGCTGACGCGCGGCTCGGCTCTGGCCCACTCAACCGCTGCGCGCCTAAATTCTGCACTGAACTCCCTTTGCTTTGACACGGACACTCGTCAAGGCCTCGGTTAGCCTTCTCGGGGTGCCGGTGAATACGGGGGGGAGCCCGGGTAATCGCTAACGACCCGGGGCTGGAACAATTCGCATTCGATCAAAAAGACAGTACTCAGTAAGGGCGAGCGATGACGGATGTGCTGAATGCGGCCGTTGCTTGGCCACTGCGCCTCATTCTGTCTGCTGATGTTGGTTTATGCGATGACTACTTCCAGGCCCTAGAACGGCGGTGAACGTTCCGATTAGGGTGCGTTATCAGGGGTAGGGCGGGGGTCAGCTTCTGGCCTGGGATTCAACCGCTCAATGCGGCCATCTGGTGTGCAGGTCATCTATTACGAAGCGATGCGAGTGCCTCCCTGTCACTGCTGGATGTTCGGCCCAGTGCGGATGGTCGCTAGGCAAATTATCGTGGCCGTGCTCGATTTCTTCAGGATCTGCTTTTGGCCATGAGCGCCATGCCGCCGCGAAGCCGACGATGGCTAGACAGGCCAGCGCACCTATGGCTATCGGCATTCCCCATTTCGCACCGACCATGCCTGCAAGCTGATAAGCAATCAGCCAGCAAATATGCGATAGCGAAAATTGCGCAGCGAACAAAAATGGCAGATCTGCGGAATCAGCGGAACGGCGAAGCAAGCGACCTCCGGGGGTGACCAGCCCCGCGTAAGCCACTCCGAGAAGTACCCAGCTTGGTATGACCACAAGCCAATTGACGGCTCCATTCAGTCCAATCCAGATTCCCAGAAGGCAGGCCAGCACCGCGCACATCAATCCGGCAGCCGAGAGCATGACTCGTCGATCTGAGACCTTGTCCAGAAGCCTCGGCAGAAGCATGGCGATGGCCATCGATCCGATACCAAAAGCAGCCAGCGCCCAGGCGACTTCACGCTCACCACCTTGAAGGACGCTACGCACCACAACCACCGTGTTGACGAAAACCAACGATCCGCCCGCAGCAGCGACAAGGTTCAGTGCCAGCAGACCACGCAGACGCGGTGTGCGCAGGTAGATGCGCATTCCTCGAATGGCTCGCGTGTACGGTCCCTCATCTCCTCGCTTGGCGGCGATCAAGGGAAAGACGGTTGAGAAAACTAGTACCGCGGAGAGTACGAAGCCAACAGAAGTCCCGGCAAATAACCCATGGAAACTGATCAGAGTAAGCAACGCCGCAGCCAACGCAGGGCTCAACAGACTTTCAAGGTCATACGCCAAGCGGGAGAGCGATAGTGCCTTGGTGTAGTCCTTCTCATCCTTGAGAATCTCTGGAATGAGTGACTGGAAAAGGGGAGTGAAACATGCGGAGGCAGATTGCAACAGCGCAATCAGGATGTACACCTGCCAGATTTCGGTGACGAATGGCAGGGTAAGAGCAGCCGCGGCGCGGGCCAGGTCAAGTGCGATCAAGACTGTCTTTCGCAATGCTGGAGGCACTACGGCCGCTGAGACTGGGGCGAGTGTCACATAGACGATCATCTTGATCGCCAGTGCTGTCCCGAGCACGGCGCCAGCTTCGGCACCGGCTAGGTCGTAGGCCAGCAGGGCCAATGCAACCGTCGCCAGGCCCGTGCCCACCAGAGCTACGACCTGGGCGGCAAACAGGTTCCGGAAGCTTGAGTTCTTCAGAACGTCGATCATGGAAGGAATCTCGAGAAGTGCATGCAAGGAGATAGAGCGGGACCAGCTGGGTCCCGCTCGCTCTTTCAAACAGATTACTTCTTCGCCGCACCCGCCTTTTGAGCATCACAGGAGGTCTTCAGCGCCTTGGTGGCCGAGTCATTGAGATTGACGTCGTACCTGGATGTATCAGCCAACTGCTCGCAGGTGGTGGGCTTAGGCTTCTTCACTACCGCTGCGGGAGCCGGGGTGGGCTCATGCAGGGCAGGGTCATGCGCGACTGCAGCTCCGGAGGTGGAGGCTGCTGCGAGGAAGCAAGCTACGAGAACATTGCGGATCTTCATGGGTAACACTCCGGAAAATGCGGTGTACACACCGCGGGTTGAAATCAAGTGTGGGGAGATCAAGGGCGATACAGGTCAGCCTGGAAACCGACGACTTCGACCGAAACGTCCACCGGTGTGGTGCCACGGTTCTGCCAGTACCAGCCGTGCGTCCCATCGAAGGGGGCAATGAACGTGCCTTCGGCTTGGCTCTGCGCGGCTTCGACTGAATAACTGGTCCAAGCGCCCTTAACGTCCGGGCGCTCGCCGTGCATATCCACGGCCACGTCGCCGGTAGCTTTCCAACGGTAGATAGCGCCGGCACCCTGCTTGAAATGTGCTTTTACTTCGGCGCCCTTGCCCGGCTCCAATGTCACGGTAAGCGTGTCCGTACGCACTGGACCTGCAGAAAGTGAGTTTGCAGCGGCATCGAGCGTCTGCCCCTTGTTCTCACCAAAAGCAGCTTTGGCCTTTTCGGCCAACGTCTGGTTGGCCTCGTTGTTGGAACCCGTGACAGGCGCGGCGGCAACTGGCGCATCGTCCGCAGAAGTTTCGGCCAGCGTGGTCAGGCCCAACGCCCGACCGACACCGGTCGGGTCAATGCCGTACTCGGCAGGCATGACGGTAGTGACCAGTAGTACAGATGCCACGGCTGCGGCGATGAAGGTGGCGCGGACCAGACGGCCGGTGCTGGGAAGAGGCTGATTTGCAGTAATGGACATTGAATTATCTCGATCAGGAAACGAAGTAACCGGTGAGCTGGTAGCCGATGAGCAGGAAGCCAGCGGTCATCAACACGGCGTTGGCACCAAAGGCTTGACGGGCAAACATCGGCGAGCGGCGCCAGAAACCCATGACGATCAGGATGAACGCCAGAGCAAGAAGCTGGCCGATCTCCACGCCGACGTTGAATGCCAACATGTTGGCGACGAGGCCTTCCGGGGACAGTGAGAAGTCCTGGAGCTTGGTAGCAAGGCCAAGACCGTGGAACAGACCAAAAATCATCACCGCGGCTTTGGTGTTGGGCTGAAAACCGAACCAACGGCGGAAGGCGCCCATGTTGTCCAGCGCCTTATAGACGACAGACAAACCGATGATGGCGTCCACGATGTACGGATTGACGTGGAAGCCGCCCAGCACGCCGAGCAGCAGCGTGATGCTGTGGCCGATGGCGAACAACGTGACGTAGATGCCTACGTCCTTCATCCGGTACAGGAAGAACACCACCCCCAGCAGGAAGAGGATGTGGTCGTACCCGGTGAACATGTGCTTGGCACCAAGATAGGTGAACGCGAGCAGATTCCGGCCGGAACTCTCTTCGAGGAACGCGGCGTCTCCCTCGCTGACGCCATGGGCCACCGCAGCTGCTGTTGTGGTCAGCAGCGCAAGGCCTGCGAGTGCTGCCGCAGGTAGCTTGATGTTGCGCAAGAAACTCTCCTTTACTTTCGGAATTGAAGGAGCGCTCATGCGCGCTCCGTGTTGTTGAGGTCCCCATCGCGATGGATGAGGCGGTAGAGCGCCGGTAGCACCAGCAGGGTCAGCAACGTGGATGACACGATTCCGCCGATAACGACTGTGGCGAGCGGGCGCTGCACTTCTGCGCCGGCACCAACGTTAAGGGCCATGGGCAGGAACCCAAGGCTGGCCACCAGCGCGGTCATCAGCACCGGTCGCAGGCGCGTTATCGCCCCCTCATGGACGGCGTGTTCGAGAGAGGCACCGTCCTCGCGCAGCTTCTTGATGAAGCTGATCATCACCAAGCCGTTGAGGACCGCGACACCCGATAGAGCGATGAAGCCAACGCCCGCTGAGATGGACAGCGGGATTCCCCGCATCGCCAGCGCCAGCACGCCGCCAGTGAGAGCCAATGGCACGCCGCTGAAGACGATCGCGGCATCCTTGCCCGAGCCGAAGGCCATGAACAGCAGGCCGAAGATCAGCACCAATACCACCGGCACCACAATCGAAAGGCGCTTGCTGGCAGAGATCAGCTGTTCGAACGTGCCGCCATACTCGACCCAGTAGCCTTCTGGCATCGCCACCTCCGTACCGACGCGCTCACGCAGCTCCTCCACGAAGGAACCAAGATCACGACCACGAACATTGCTGGTGATCACCACACGCCGCTTGCCGTTCTCGCGACTGACCTGGTTCGGGCCTGGGGCGATTTCCACCTTGGCCAGTTGGCCCAGCGGCACATAGCCCCGAGCTGCTCCCTCGCTCGCAGGCAACGCGACGGGAAGTGACGCCAGGGTCTTGGGGTTCTCGCGCATGCTTTCAGGCAGGCGGACCACGATGTCGAAGCGGCGATCACCTTCGAATACCTGGCCGGCGGCTTCACCGCCCAGGGCCATGGAGATCGTCTTCTGTACCGCGTCGATCGATACGCCGTAGCGGGCCAAGGCATCCAGGTCAGGAGTAATGGTCATCAGCGGCAAGCCGGTGACCTGTTCCAGCTTCACGTCGGCATTGCCTTCGATGCTGCTGGCAACCTTTTCAATCTGGCTGCCGATGGCTGCCAGCTGCTCCAGATCATCGCCGTACAGCTTGATGGCCACCTCGGCACGAACGCCCGCGATGAGCTCGTTCATACGCATCTGGACCGGCTGCGTGAACTCATAGTTGTTGCCGGGGATGGCACGCACGGCCTTCTCCAGCTCGGCAATGAGTTCGGCCTTGGGCTTGCGTGGATCTGGCCATTGGCTGCGGTCCTTCAACATGATGAAGGTGTCAGCCACCGAAGGCGGCATCGGATCGGTGGCCACCTCGGCAGTGCCGATCTTGGCCACGACTTCGTCCACTTCCGGGAACTCCTTGATCCGAGCTTCCAGTTGCCGCTGCATGCCGATCGCTTGGGTCAGGCTTGTGCCTGGAATACGCAGGGCATGCAGCGCGATATCGCCCTCATCCAGATTCGGAATGAACTCAGTACCCAGTCGGGTCGCAAGTACGCCGGAAAGGACGATCAGTACGGCGGCGGCTGCCACCACCAGCTTGCGGGCAGACATGACCTTGTCCAGCAGCGGGCCATAGAAACGGCTCACCGCACGCATCGCGCGGGTTTCCTTCTCCGAGACCTTGCCCGTCACGAACTGGGCCACTGCCGCCGGCACGAACGTCAGCGATAGCGCCATCGCTCCGGTCAACGCGATGACCACGGTCAGCGCCATCGGATGGAACATCTTTCCTTCCACCCCGGACAGGGCGAAGATCGGGATGTAGACGGCGGCGATGATGAACAAGCCGAACAGGCTTGGCTTGATCACTTCAGCGCTCGCACTGGCAGCCAGCTCAAATCGCTCCTTGCGGGTGAGCAGGCGTCCCAATGCATGTTGTTGCTCGCCAAAGCGACGCAGGCAGTTCTCCACGATGATTACCGCACCATCGACGATCAGGCCGAAGTCCAACGCACCCAGGCTCATCAGGTTTGCCGAGACGCGGTTCTGCACCATTCCGCTGATCGTCAACAGCATGGTCAGTGGGATCACCGCGGCGGTGATCAATGCCGCGCGCAAGTTGCCAAGCAGCAGGAACAGCACGGCAATGACGAGCAGGGCACCTTCCAGCAGGTTCTTGCGAACGGTTTCGATGGTGCGATCGACCAGTTCGGTGCGGTCGTATACCGCGTGTACACGAACCCCCTCAGGCAAGGTCTTGTCGATTTCCTTGAGCTTTGCAGCGCTGCGCTGCGCGACTTCCCGGCTGTTTTCCCCGATCAGCATGAACACGGTGCCAAGCACCACTTCCTTGCCATCCTTGGTAGCGGCACCCGTACGCAGTTCGCTGCCTTCAAGCACTTCGGCAACATCACCCACCCGCAACGGAAGGCCATCGCGTGTGGCCACCACAATTTTCCGAAGCCCGGCGATGTCCGCCACCTGGCCGGGTACGCGGATCAGGTACTGCTCGCCGGATCGTTCGATATAGCCGGCGCCGACGTTGGCATTGCTGCGGTCCACCGCATCAAGAACGTCCTGCATGGTCAGGCCATAGGCCTGAAGCTTCGAAGGGTCGGGGGTGACGTGGAACTGCCGCACATACCCGCCGACGGTGTTGACCTCGGTGACTCCCTTGAGGTGGCGCATCTGCGGGCGGACGACCCAGTCCTGCAGCGTGCGCAAAGCCATGGGGGTCCAGGTGTCTTCTGCGCCGGGCTCTGCTTCGACCGTGTACATGAAGATTTCGCCCAGGCCGGTGGCAACCGGCCCCAGCGAAGGTTTCAGGCCAGAGGGCAGGGCAGAGGCTGCCTGTTGCAGACGTTCGGCAACCTGCTGACGGGCGAAGTAGATATCGGTTCCGTCTTCGAACACCACCGTGACCTGGGAAAGGCCGTAGCGGGAAACCGAGCGGGTGTACTCAAGCTTGGCCAAGCCGGCCAATGCCGTTTCAACCGGGAACGTGACGCGCTGTTCTGCCTCCAAAGGCGAGTAGCCGGGCGCTTCGGTGTTGACCTGCACCTGTACGTTGGTGATGTCGGGCACAGCATCGATGGGGAGCCGGTTGTAGTTCCAGATGCCAAGGCCACACAGCCCAAGCACAAGGAGCAGCACCAGCCATCTGTGAGCGATCGACGCTCGTATGATTCTTTCGAGCATGGCCGTTCCTTAGTGGTCGTGGCTGGCGCCAGACTTCTCGATGTCTGCGCGGATCAGGTAGCTTTGCTCTGCCACATAAGGTGTGCCGGGCTTCAGCCCGCCCAGTACCTCGACGTACTCGCCGTCCCTGCGGCCCAGCTCAAGCATGCGCACCTCGTAGGTGTCCTTCACCTGCGCGAACACGACGGTGAAATCGCGGAATCGCTGCAGGCCGGATTCCTTCACTGCCAGCGGCACTTCTTCGGAAGACAACGTCACTTCGGCCGCGACCGTCATTCCTGGCCGCCAACGACCATCCGGATTGGGAAGGCTCACGCGAGCGACCACGCTCTGACCGCTGGATGCCACTGGCAGCAGCGAGGCAATAGTGGATTCCACGGTGGTCTCGCCGGTCGCCGAGCGCACCTGTACCGCCTGGCCGGCCGCCAAGCGCTCGGCATCGGTGCCGATGGCCCGCAGGTCCACCCAGACCTCGCCCAGGTTGGCGATCTCGATCAGGGTGTTCTCGGCAGCCACATCGCCCACGTTGGTTGCACGCGTCAGCACGACGCCATCAAACGGCGCGGTCACGGCGTAGGTGCGCATGCTCTCGTTGCCTTCGATGGTGGCCAGAGTTTGCCCGCGCGCAACGCGATCACCCACTTGAACCTGCACGGCGCGGACGATTCCCGGGAACCTTGCCTTGATTGCAGCAAGACGGTTCTCATTCAATGCGACCGTTCCCATCAATTGAACGGTGTCGCGAATCGTGGCCGGGCCGGCGCTCTGGATGACAACGCCGGCATCCTTTGCCGCCTCAGCATCAATCGTGGTTCGGCCTTCATAGGAGGCGTAGGTCCAGCTATAGGCTTTGCCGCCGAGCGTGGCATTGACCTTCACGTCGAACGAATGCGGCTCCACGACCTCGGCACTCGCGGCCAGGTAGTCCTTCTCAGCCTTGAAGCTGAAGGCGTTGACCTCGCCATCGAGTCGCGTGACTTCCATGCTCGCGGTCACCCCACTTGGGGCGATCGGCTGGTTGTCCCGATAGGCATACAGACGGAAGTGCGGCGGCGTGTTGGTTTCGTACACCGTCACTTCGATGGCGACGTTGCCATCGCGCAGCATTCGGCCGCGATGCGGTCCGCGCTCGTAATCGGCGCCGGCAGCTGCCGAGGCTTCTTCCGCAGCGGGTTCAGTGCTCTGCTTCTCGCCACAAGCAGCGAGCATCAGTGGTAGCAGGATCAGGAATGCATAGCGCTTCATCAGGAGGCATCCGGAATGTGGGCGGTCAGGCGTTCAACCTCGACCAGAAGGGTGTAATAGCGAGCGGCCGCTTCGATCTCGCGTTCGCGCAGGTCGAACAACGTCTTCTCGGCTTGCGCGAGGGCCAGGAATGAGAATCGACCGGCTTCAAAGCCACGGCGCGTCAGGCTGACCGCCTCTTGGGCCTTGGGCAGCATCCGGGTGCGGAGCGCTTCCACTTCCGAGCGGGCTTGCTGCATCAACTGATAGCGATCGAACAATTGCTGGCGTTGTTCCAAACCTGTGGCTTGGGCGCGAGCATGCACAGCGGCCAGATCCGCATCGGCTTCAGCGACGGAGTAGGACGCGCGGCGTTGGCTTCCAAGTGGCAGGGAGAAGGACATCACCAGCCCCTGATCACCCGTAGCCTCCAAACGACGAACGCCAAGACTGACGTTCACATCCGGCTTGCCACTTGCAACTGCAATCCGACGACGAGCGGCAATAGACGCTGTTTCGAGCTGCGCAAGACGCTGTTGCGGTGTTTGCGGCAGGCGGCCGGCCAAGGTTCCGAAATCCGCGAGTGGGGGCAGGGTGTCCAGATTCGCGTCAACGGTATCGAAGTCCGGGGTTAGGGCTCCCCAGCTGGCAGCAAGACGTGCCTTGGCTCCCTGGAGGGCTTGAAGCGCCTGCTCGTGTTTCAGTTCGGCATCGGCCAACGTAATCTCAGCGGCCCGAAGGTCGGAGTCCGGATTACGTGCTGCCTGCACCCACCTGGCAACTTCTCTACGCGTACTGTTCGCGTGGCGAACCCGCTCTTCGGCGTGTTCCACATGCTCCTGCGCGACAGCGGCCTGGATGAATCTCTGCGTGGTGCTATTGGTGATGTCGAGTCTGGCCACGCCTTCAGCGCCTCGCTGAAGGTTGATCTCGGCATCCCCCAATGCGGTGCGGGCATGACGCTTCCCACCCAGCTCTAGGACGCGCCCAATACGCAAGGTGGTTTCAGCTGAGTCAACACCGCTCAGCCCGCCGGTACCGGCCACGTTCTCAAAGTCGGCCCCCACTACATAGGGAGCAGGAAGGGCCTCTCGTTGTGCACGATTACGTACCGCCTCCAGGCGGGCGGCTTCGGCTTGGATTGTAGGATTTGCCTGGAGAGCGCGGGCAACCGCTTCTTCCAGGCGCAAAGGTTCAGCAGCGAAGCCGCACGGGGCAACGCTGCAGGTACCGACCAAAGTCAGTACCCACATGCAACGCAAATTCACGGAATCTTCTCCGATAGTTCGACGAATAGCGCAGCCGGCCACAAATTGCAGCCAGCACTGTCAGACCGCTACGAGGCGGCCGGATTCGTCAAACGATGGGAGGTCTGAAGGGACTGGAGGGTTGTTGCGAAGGACGCCAATGGACGTCGAGGGCAGGAACCGAGGTCTCGGGCGCGACTGTGGGCGCCCAATGACTGTGGTTCCAGAGGCTTACTGCACCGTTGGCATCAGCAGAGTGAAGCAGGGCGTGCGAGCCCTTGGCATGATCACGATCGGAATCCGAATCGTGATCGCCGGGGTGGTGGTGGCCATGCTCAGCAGCCGCCACAACCGCATGTTCTGTGGAGTGCAGGTCTCCAACCAAGTTCAACATCGGGCGCACCAACGAAACCAAAGCCAGCAGCGCAAAGAGGCTGACTCGGAGCAGATTGAAGGTGGCTGGGATGCGGAGCATTACAGTTAGCGTATATGGCTTTGGAGGCCTTTGTCGATACCCAAGTTGGAGCAGACACCCAGTCCAAGGCACGCTCATCTCCTTGGCTACTCGGACGGACATGGAAGTGGTTAGGGATGTTTATCGGGGGTAGGGAAGGCGGGCTTTCGATCCCATAGCGACGGAAGTTCGCGGCAATCTAGTCCGCGGTGAAGATCCGCTTTGTATCTCTTGGACTGCGGCTTAACATAACCGAACCCCATACAGTCAACTGTCGGAGTTCCATTCAGCTTTCTGAAGACACTCTCGATCGCCGGGTACCGCGGCTTCAATGAGCCTCGCTTGATTCATTTGGCCGTGCCCAAAGATCAGGGCGAGGGCAGTGGCCTAACGATCATTACTGGCGCCAATAATTCGGGCAAGTCCACGGCAATCGAAGCACTGCGGGCGCGATCTGGTCACCAAGCGCCGAGCTTCTCCGAGGGGGTTCGCAATAAGCACGCAGATTTCGTTCGGATCATTTACGAGTTCGAGGAAGGATCCGCGGGAGTAGACGGCCAGTCCGCAGTGGTCGAAGCTCGGATAGAAGTGGTCGAGAGCCAAACCGCAGGCAGCAGCCAATCGGTTCATATGCGAAGTGGCGTCCATAATACAGATCGAGTTGACGAACCAGACCCGATCCGAGTGGTTCCTTCGCGCCGCGGATTCCAGCCATATTTTGGACGCCAGCTGGGAACGTTGCAGGATTTTCAACGACAGGGCGGGTTACCCGCCCGTCGGATGGCAGAGCTGTCCTCGTTTGAGATGCGGCTCTTCGACATCGAGAAAGACCCGAGTAAGTTCAACACGCTGCTCGGTGAGCTTCTGGGATACACCCCGAAGTGGACCATCGACCAGACATCGGAGGGCAACTACTACATTCGCTTGGGTAATGGGGTTGTGAGCCACTCCAGCGATGGTGCAGGCGAAGGCATTGTCAGCCTGTTCTCCATTGTCGACGCGCTCACGAGTACCCCTCCCGGCGGCATCGTTGCTATAGATGAGCCCGAACTGTCCCTACACCCGGCGATCATTCGGCGCCTTGTGCGCGCTATCGTACGGTTGTCCGCCGAAAAGCAGGTCATCGTTGCGACGCATTCACCATACTTCATCGACCCCGAAGCAATCGCCCGAGGTGCTGCCCTTGTTCGGGTTACTTCCGAGATCGGGGGTTCGAACGTCTACCAGCTCAGCGACCAAGGAAGAGCGGCGCTCAAAAAGATCCACGATCCAGAGAACCCGAATACCAAGGCGCCCCACACGTTTGGCCTGGATGCCCGTGAGTTATTCTTTCAGGATGACGGCATCGTGCTTACTGAGGGCCAGGACGACGTGATGCTGTACCCGAGCGTGGCGCGTCAGTTGCCGATCGGCCGTGTGCCGGGCCATATGTTCGGCTGGGGTGTCGGCGGCGCTGGGAATATGCAACACCTCTGTCGTCTTCTGCAGGACATGGGTTACAGGAAGGTGGCCGGGCTTCTTGACAACGACCAGACAGCCACTTTGCCCAAGCTCGAACGCGATTTTCCGGACTACTTGTTCTTTACGATCCCCGCCAAGGACGTGCGTGACAAAAATGCGGAGGGCGCACGACCTGCGGTGATCGGCTTGCTCGAAAACGCGAAGATCCTGCGCGAGGAGTATCGCGAGCCGATGCAGTCGATCTTTGAATCGATTCTGGCTGCGTTCGGAGGCGATGCGACCCAAGCTCCAGCGTCGCCTGTTGGAGGTAATGCCTAGCGCCCGCTTGAGGACAAGCTGGCCCGGGGTTCGTCAGCTGATGCGGCTCGGCCTGCGTCAGCCGCCGCTTGGAAGCGAACTTCAGCAGAGAAGGGATAAGGAAGATTTATCAGGGGTAGGGATCGGTACTTAGCTGATTCGCACCGCATGTTGCGGGCTTTCGGCCCAGGACCGGCCGTTGCGTCTCTCGCAGTTGCTGCGAATGACAGAAGAGTCCGATCGGTCGATTGGAGGGCTCCCTGACGCAAGGGGGGGCGGTCATAGCCCCAGAAAGGAGGGCAACCAGACAAGCGGTTGCATCCAAGATCAGCCTTGAGGCGACCCAGCTCGGGCTGCGAGCCCGAATCTATGCTCGTAATTTTCTCTAGGGGCTATAATACGCAAAAAAGGGGGGGGCATGGCAGCAGTCTTCATACACTTGTCGGACATTCATTTCGGCCAAGAGAAGGACGGCGGACGGATTACGATAAATGACGATGCGAAGGAACAGTTGCTTCAAGACGCCGCATCTGAGATCGCGAAACTCGACACGAATGCAACGGGCATTATTGTGACCGGAGATATCGCCTATTCTGCAAAATATGAAGAGTATGAGAAGGCCGGCAAGTGGCTGGACCGGCTAGCAGAAGGCATTGGTTGTAGCCGCCTTGACATTCAGATGGTCCCCGGTAACCACGACATCGATCGGAACGCCATAACCCCCATCACGAAGTTCCATCTTGATGCCATCCGGGAGCATGGAGATAGCATGCTGGACATGCTCCTCGATGACGACGTCCAGCGCGAGGTGCTCTACGAACGATTCGCGGCATACCGGGACTTTTCTAGCGGCTACGGTTGCGCTCTAGATGTCGGCGGCGCGTACTCGGCCGACGTGGTTGTCACCGTGGCACCGGAGCGGACTGTTCGCTTCGTACACCTAAACTCCGCCCTAATCTGCTCACTGAAGGATGATGAGGGCAAGCTAATACTCGGTGCGCGGCAACGTGTATTTACGCCGATTGATGGGGAGGAAATGGTGGTGCTTGTCCATCACCCTCTCAACTGGCTTCAAGATTCAGACGAGGCGGCACGCTATTTCAAGTCAAGAGCCCGCGTTATCATTTCGGGGCACGAACACTTCCCCTCGTTGACCATTATGGGGGTTGAGGATAATTGCGACCTCCTAATGCTGGCTGCTGGCGCAACCGCGCCTGACGACGTAGACGAGAAGTACACGTATAAATATAACATCCTGACTTTCGATTGGGACGACGAGTCCGATGCGCTGGCAGTGACCATCAATCCGCGGACTTGGAACTTCGAGATGAAGCGGTTTGAGCGGGACACCCCCTTTCTGGAAGGCAGGTCAGAGCGCAATGTCCTCGGTTCTCCCAACTTTCGTAAGGGTGCTCCACCGGCTAAGCCAATACTGGGCATGCGGGACGAGCAGCCTCAAGCGCAGCCAGTCGCAAACCCAGTTACTGGGTCGAAAGAGGTGGACTTTTCCATGACCGAGGACGTTCGCTTGGTCCGTCTGCGTTTCTTTAGGGATATTCCTGAGGACGGTCGCCGACGTATCCTTGTCGGCCTCAACGTGATACCCGCCGATCTGACGGACCGTCTCGATAACACTATTGAACAGCGCTTTTTCGGAAAGCTGGTCGCACAGGGGCGCCTCGGCGAATTGTCAGCCGCGATAGACGCGGCGATACTAGAATCAAAATCAGGGGACGATGAATGAGTGCAATGGCGAAGTACGTCAGGATCTTCTGGCCAGACCCTAAGGATGAGGACGTCAGTCGTCGCAATACTGCGGTAGCTGCGATCCAGTCCTGGATTACGGAGTTCAAGGATCCTCAGTCGGCAATCCAGCTGGCCTCCGCGCTGGCCGATGGTGTCGCCGACGGGAAGGCGCGCGATGAGTTCGCCTCGAAAGTGGAGCAGGCAATCGTCAACGCAGGAAGCGCCGCGTTCGTGCGCGAGGGCCACGATCTTGAGATCATTGTCGTGACACTTGTTTCGGCCTTAGGCCTCGTCCAGAGCGAACGGGACCTGCCAGGTTGGACGCCTGTCGATACGCTTGCGGCCGCCCTCTGGTCGGCGCTCTCGTTCCAGCCCTCTGTTTTGGAGGAGCCCATCGAAGTTCTCCGTCAGGAGGTGCTCGTCGCCTCGCGGACTAGGACAATGTTGATCGCCGAGCGGTCGCGCAAGCGAGTGCCGGTTCCTGAGATCGGACCGCTTACGTTGCCGGAGGCTCAGCCTACGGGCTCGAGAGCGAGCGCCGTTTATCGGAAAGCGACCGAACCGTTGGTCAAAGCGTTGCGGGAGAACGCCGAGCTCGACCGCGAGGAGCTCGAGTTCCTGTGGTGGATGATGGAAGACTGGAGCGACGTGCTTGACGGTCGCTTCTCTGACGCTGATCCGCTTGTCCGCGCAGTGGTCGCCGGCATCGATGGCGCCTCGAAGCTGCGTCGCCTGCCAGCCTCGGGCCACCGAAATGTGGTGCTGCGCGGAGTGCAGCCCGGAAGCCCTGCCACGTTGACAGCCTTATTGACGGCACTTGGAAACCATCGTGAGACACTAGCTACATCAGTAGATGCGGATTACGTTCGCAAGTTCGCCGCTGTTTTCCCACTACTTGGGGCGATCACGAGCGGTGATGTCAGCACTGCCGGCGTGGAGACCGCGCGCGACGCACGTGATTGGGGCGCGCGGGCATTACTTGAGGGCGGCATTTTACAGGTCGCAAAGCTGCGAGGCGCTTGATTATGGTTCAGGGCCCATGCCAGCTGAGCGAGTGCACGTACAACGTGACGAAAGCATGTGTGTTGAACCGCCCCGTTGATACCTGCTCGAATCGGAGGGATCCGGGAGAGGCAGGGAACAAGTTCGAAGAGGACGAACTTGACGACTGCATTCCCATACCGGATCCAGTGACCGAAGGGCGGCCCTCTGTCGATCTGGGCGGTGCGGTACTGGCTAGCCCGGATGAAACCCCGCGACTGCCTTCGAGCCTGACGATGGGTCTAGAGGAGGCGACGTCACTTATGACGCGGCGCCACACCACGATGGTTGGCATCCTAGGGCTCCCTGATTCTGGTAAGACGGCCTGCCTTGTGAGCGCTTACCTTCTTCTCGCAAAGGGCGGGTTCGCAGGATACGACTTCGCTGAGAGCGCCACTCTAATGGCATTCGAGCAGATCTCACGCGGCAGCCGTCACTGGACAGAGGGCGACGAGCCAGGACAGCTCACCACCCACACCGAGATGGTCGACGATCGGCAGGCCGGGTTCTTGCATTTTAGGTTGCGCCGGCACAAAGACAACCGTTTCTTCGATATGTTGATGCCAGACCTCCCCGGCGAATGGTCGAAGGCCCTAATCGACAAGGCCGACAGCGACCGTTTTTCGTTCCTCGGATCGGCATCAGTGATCTGGTTGATGGTTGACGGCCGTGCGTTCGCAAGCCCGAAGACGAAGAGATATGCAACCTACAGGGCTGAGATGCTGGTCGAGCGCTTATCAGCAATCCTTCCAACGCCCCGGCCGCGGGTCATACTCGTCCCGAGTTGGCGGGACATCGGCGAATTTCCGGCAGATGCCTACGAGAGCATATGCGAGGCTGGCCGCGGGCATGGGATGGAGATCGCGCTTGCGCCAATTGCTTCCTTCTCGTTCGGAGACGTCGAACCAGGTTCGGGCATTGCGTCGCTGATCGAGAAGACACTGAACCATGGGCGAGCGGTGCCGGAATTCTGGTCCGACCACCAAAGCCCAAGTACAAGGAAGCTTATTTGCTTCAGGAGTGTCGCGTGACTAGGAGATCAATTGTTCTTCTGGGTGGTCCCGATTCGGGTAAGACCAACTACATCGGTCGCCTCTGGCCCTCATTCAAGAAGCGGAAGGGCGTGCTGCGGGCCGAGCGGTTGCCGGACAACATCGCCTATGTTGACGGGGCGGTCGAGCATTTGATGCAAGGCAGCTTCGCGCCACGCTCCGATCGGAACCTTGAGGTCGGTCGTGCGGATTTCTCGATCAGTGTCCGGGGCGCAAACGGCCAGGGCGCACTGACCGAGCTGATGGTGCCGGACATTTCGGGTGAGCTGTGGACCCATACTGTAGCGACGTTCGAGATCTCCCAGGAATGGCTGGATGTCCTGAACGAAGCGGAAGGCGCCGTAATTTTCGTTCGAGCGCTATCCGATCAGAATGTCAAGCCGCTCGACTGGGTTACTGCTCGCAACATCCTGCGTCTGTGCGCAGATGAGGAAGAGGTCCCCGACGGCAACGCTGATGGAGCGGAGCCCGAGGGTAACGCTGATGGAGCGGAGCCCGACGAAAAGTCTCAGGGCACCGTCGCATTGGCGTCCGAGCCGGATCTTCCCACGCAGGTGCTTTTATGCGAACTCGTCCGATATCTCGACCTTTACTTGGCGAACCGTGCCGACGGTAGTCGCCCCCATGTCGCCGTCGTCGTGGCAGCCTATGACCTGCTCGATCCGCAGATCCGCGACGCTGGGCCAATGGCCTATCTCAGAAAGGAATTCCCATTGTTCGCCGGGCGTCTTGCCGATACGGGCCGTCTGAACGTGAAGCTCTTTGGGCTTTCTGTGGTTGGCGGAGACTTGGAGGACGACGACGAATTCCGGAATAGCTACCTTGAACGTGACATCTCGGAGCAGGGGTGGGTGGTTGTCGAGGATGGGGACGGCTCGAGGACCGACGAGGATGTGATGCTGCCCATCGCTTGGGCGATGGGAAACTAGGTTGAACGGATTCGATCAGCAGTTGCATGGTTATCGGCAGGGGCATCAGCTCCTTTCAAGTACCATCCGGCTACCTAAGCCAGATCAGGATCTGATCGATAGGCTGTCTGACGTCGCCGGTCCGCTTTCGCCGGGCGAGCGCTTTGAGCCTTATCTTACCCTCTACCCCCTGCCGAGCGGGTCGTACTACGTGGTCGCCAGAACCTGGCAAGACTTCGAGGCGCCTCGGGCTGGTTGCGTTCGAACCCGTAGTGTCTTGGTGCCGATGGCTGACTGGCAGGAAATGCAAGGCGTGGCCGCCGTCGTTGCCGTCGCCACAGAGGGCGGAGCAAACCGGCCGGCGGAGCGCAGGGCGGTTGCCGCTGTTTCGAACCCTCTTCCGCCGGTCGATCCGCTGCAGGGAACCGAGCTCATTGAGGCGATGTTCCTCGAGGAGCGGGCTCCCATCGTCGTGTTCGATGCGGAGAAGCCGGAACCGCTCGCACTCCGATTGACTACCGCTCTTTGGCCGGGTTTCCGCCGGACCTTCAGCATGTCAACCTTCGCCCGCTCTCCTCGTACAATCGGCCGCCGTAGCTTTGATCTCGTTTTCGCTTCAAAAGAAGCCCGGTCCCGGTTCGGCGACTGGGAGGGGCGCCGGATCGATGGGCGGAAGCGGGGGGCAGCCCGCCATCCATGGTCTGAGCTCATCGTCCCCCGGGTGCTCAGCTCTCCTGAGCCGTCGCTAAAAAACTTCGATGCCCTCGGCGAGATGTCATCGGATGGCGTCGGTAGCGAGTCGGCTCTGCGTGTCTCGCTCCTTTGGGAGGATCTTCGTCGCAAGCTGCCTAGTTCGCCCACTGCGGCGTTAGGCATGCTCGACATCGCTAACACTCGTAAGGTCAGACAGATCGATTTGATCCGCGAGCTGGAGCCTGCGCTGGCCAAATCGGCGGCGTTGGCAGCCACCTCCATGCAAGCAGAGGATGCTTGGAGATATCTCAGCGCCCTTATTCAGAAGCTCGAAGGCCTTCTCCCGTCCATGTCAGTGGCGAGATCCATTCGGACTACAGCCGTGGACCTTGCGGCCCATCACCCGGTCGAGACTGTGGAAGTGCTTTCCGCGCTTAAAGTTGAGCCTCAGAGGGGGGTGCTAGTGAGTGCGGCGGCCGAGGGGCTCGCACGAACGCTCGATCTCGAAGTTGCGGAGCTGCTGAGCCGCCTCCATGGTGAAGATCTTCTCGATCTACTGTTCGCCAGCGCAAAGCTGGCTGAAGAAGCTATTGGCAGGTTCCCGGTCTTCTCATCCGCGCTGACAATGGCGCTCCGTACCGCCGACGACGAGGTGCGAGCGGAAGCGAGGCGCCAATTGCTTGGTCTCTTGGTTGACGATCACCACGTAGATCCCGCCCGGCTGCTCATCCATGATCTCGATTTCGACGGCTTGATCAAAGAGGTCACGCACATCCATGCAGTCAACGGGCTGAGCTCGCCTGGGATGCGTAGCGTTATCATCGAACGAGTAAGGGCGCTTCAAGCCGAAGTTGCCTTACGCGACGCGGTGATCGGGATGGGCGCGAGCGCTGGAGGCGACGCGCTCGTTGAGTCCATGTTGCGTCAAACTCCGGCAGATATGAATTGGCTGATCACCAGCCCTATGCTGAAGCAGGGCCGTCGGATCGAGTTGATCAGATCTCTTCTCGCCACAGCGAATTCGCAACAGCTGCGCGGCATGCTGGCCGACGAGAACACGCTGACCGGGACCATCGCCTTGCTGAATGCGGAGGACGGGTCGGACGCCGAATTGCTTTCCCGCATCGCCTACAACGTGACGATGCTGCGTCACCATTACATCGCTCTTGTGATCGCGCTGCTTCCAAACCTGAAGGGTCGCATCGGTGCAGAGCTGGTCAGCAAGGCGCTCGAACTCGCGCTACCTCAAGAGCCAAACGAAGTCTCACCCGCCGTACTCGATCAACTTCTGTCGGCAGTAGGATCCAAGATAGATGGAGGCAGGACAATGCGGGTGGGAGTGCGGCGGGGGGTGTCCCCGGCGGCGGCGTCCCGCAACCTCGTTGCATTCGGCCGCGCATCCGCCGCTACCCGTGGCTCTCTCCTCGTCGGTATCGAAGAGATGGCGGCGGCCATGATAGGGCGGCATCAGCTGGACATATCCCTCGAGGCAGCAGAGACCGCCGGGAAGCTGCTGTGGGAATCTGGATCAGTGGCTCCTAAGGGTTTCGTTCGGGCCTCGGCCATACTCCTGCCATTCGCGCTCGGCAATCGATGCGAAGCCGCGTCGCCTCTAATCGCGGCGGCGTTTCCGCCCGTGTACCGGGAGCTCGCCGAGGGTAGCGCGTTCGACCTGCTGAGCTACATGTTCGTCTTCCTCGATTGGGACAAGCGCAAAAGCGCACGACGGCGTCTGGCCGATGCCTTCGTCCATTCAGAATGGCGAATCTCTGATATAGCTATCGCAGCCGCGCGCGCCGGTGACCCGGCCCGTATCCTACGAAGAATTGCCCGGGAGCGCGGCGGAGAAGAAGTACTTCAGGGTCTCAACGCCGATCTGAGCCATCTGCCAGCAGAAGTGCGAAAGCCGATCCAAGTAGCCCTAAGAGAGCTTGGACTGACCTGACAACGGTTCGGCTCTGTACGCTGTTACGTTGGCTCCAAGCACTACTTCAGTAACCGTGCCGCTGGATTGTCTTCAGCGGCACCCGCTTGGAAATACCCAATCACGCTAGCTACAGATCGGTGCTCAGTCATCGCCATCACCGCGGGCAGCGGGACGCCTTGTTTCCCCGCTTCCGTAACGAAGCCCGACCGCAAGCTATGTGCCCCGAAATCCCCTTCCAATCCCGCCAAGCGGGCCCGGCGCTTTACGATGGTGGCCACTGAACCGGGGAGCAGGGCAGGACCGACCCGGCCTTTCCAGACCCGTCGAAAGATTGCCCCGTCTTGGATGTCAGCCCCTTCCAGCCAAGCTGCCAGCGCCTGAGCGCTTCGCCCCAAGATGGGCTTGTCCGGGGTCGAATCCACTGCCGCGCCGGCCTGCTGCGTCTTCGAGTACTCGAGCCGGTAGATGTAGCCGCCGTCGCCAACCTTGCGCAGGTCGCGCATGTCCGCGGCGGCGATCTCGCTGCGCCGGCGCCCGCCACTGGCGAACCCGAAGCAGAGTAGGGCACGGTCACGCAGTCCTTCCAAACTGTAATCACAAGTCGCCAACATGGCCTCAAGCTCGGGGCGCGTGATGGCGGTCTTCTTGGTTGGTCGCTCTCCACGTTTGACCGAGGCGCGCCGGGCGCGGCTCAACAGCGTCCTGACAGAAGGCAGCTCGCAGGGGTTAGTCAGGCGCTTGAGCTTGTGGGCTGTGGACAGCACAGCCATGCGCTGGACCACCGTCGATAGCTTCAACGGCCCGACCTTGGGGTTCAGCCGAGATACGTGTAAAAATGCCCCATAGAATCCGTTTTCCCTTTCTGATTCATAGGGTTGCCGGATAAAAATGGGACTCTCCGGTTTATCGGTGACCCCGCGCCTTTTCGCCTGACGCCGCGTCATCGGCAGACTGATCGGGTTTTAGCTGCGTCAGTAGCTGCTCCAGTGTTTCCAGGCGCACGCCGGCGCGCAAGGCATCGGCTTCGGCCTGCTCGCGACGTTCCCGTTCCTTGCTCGCCTCGACGCGCACGCTGGCCAGCTCGGCCCGCATCCTTTCCAGGGTCTGTGTGTCTTCTGCCCACCGCCCCTGCAGCGCCTGATGCTCTGCGGCCGTCAGCCGCAAGGCATCCAGTTCGTTCTGCTGGGCCTCGATGCCGCGGCGGACTTCGCCCAGTTCCCGCTCCAGGCGCCCATGGCGCTCCAGCCATTGGCTGTTGTCGCGATTGAGCCGCAGCAATTCATGGTTCTTGGTTGTCAGGGCCTCGTTGGCCTGGCGCAGTGCGACCTGCAGCTCCTGCACTTGGTGCTCGTGGCGGCGTTGCTCCTGCTCACGCTGCTCCTTCACTGATGTCCGGTAGTGCTCCAGCGCCTCTCGGGCGTGGGCATGCTTCTCCTCCAGCGACTCGGCATGGGCTTCGTGCTCAGCCACACGGGCGGTCAAGCCGGCAATGCGCTCGCTGAGCTGGGCGATTTCCGTCACCCGCTCCGCGAGGGATTGCTGGGCCGAAGCATGGACGGTCCGCTCCTCGTGCAGCGCGGCTTCGGTGCGCTGCAACTGGTTGCTCAATGCGATCGCTTCCTGCCGGGCTTGTTCCAGCACGTCGTTGCGCTCCTGCAACTGCGCGGCAAAGCGCTGCTGCGCTTCGGTGACGACTGTTTCGGCCTCCTCGTGCAGTCGGGCCGCCAGCCGGCCAACCAGGTCCTGCAGGGCCTCACTGACCGCGACCTTGGCGCCGAGGCCTTGCCCTTCTTCCTCTTCCAGTTCCTTGAGGTAACGGTGGATTGTGGTCTTGGAGCCGGTGTTGCCCAGCGCCACCCGGACCGCGTCCACTGACGGGTGCTTGCCCTGCGCCCGCAGGCTGTCGCGGGCTTTCTGCACGTCGCTCTTGTACACCCCACCGCGGGCCATGGCCGTCTCCTCGGACGATTTCGTAATGCATTACGTACCATGTAATTACATACTAATCAAGAAGCTGAGTAGTTCCTTCAAGCGCCAATTTTCAAGCGGGATAATATTGAATTATCCCGCGTAACCAGCGTTTCGGCCATTTCAAGTCGTCAAAACAGTACGAAACCGCCCAAGGCTGGCGATCCCTGGGTAGTTTGGCCCAGAGCGGAAAGGAGGCCAGCCGGGGTGCAAGCAGGCGCCGCCACCGAACTCGTTGGCCATCAAAGGACTGTGCATGCCGATCGAACGTATCGTCATCGACAATTTCAAGTCGTTTCGCCATCTGGACCTGCCCCTCAACGCCCACATGAACCTGGTGGTGGGCGACAACGAGGTCGGTAAGTCCACCCTGCTGGAGGCCATCCACGTGGTGGTCACCGGGCAACTGCATGGGCGCAATCTCGCCTACGAGCTCACGCCCTACCTGTTCCACCAGCCCGCGGTGCAGGAATATCTGGCGACCCTTGCTGCAGGCACGCCGGCTTCGCCGCCACGGATCTCCATCGAAGCCTATCTGGGCGCAGATGTCGCGCTGGCGTCGTTGCGCGGCACCAACAACTCCCTGCGCTTGGATACCGCCGGCATCCGGCTGCTGGTCGAGCTCAACGACGACTACCGCGAGGAGTTCAACGCCTACCTGCAGCAGCACCAGGGTGCGGTCAGCCTGCCGGTGGAGTACTACACGGTGCGCTGGTATTCCTTCGCCAACAATGGCGTCACCGCTCGCAGCATTCCGTTCGATTCGACCATCATCGACACTCACGGCATCAAGACCTTGTCCGGTGCCGATCGCTATATCGCCGGCATCATCGATCAGGCACTGACGCCTGCGCAGCGCGTCTCGCTGTCGTTGAGCTTCCGCCGCATGCGGCAGAGTTTTTCCGAAGAGGCGGACGTGGCGGCCATCAATGCGTACCTGACCGAGCACACCGGGGACATCAGCCACCGGGCGCTGACGGTGGGTGTGGACACATCGCCGCGCTCAACATGGGAAACCAGCTTGTCACCTTACCTGGATGAGCTCCCGTTCACCCAGGCCGGCAAGGGTGAGCAAAGCGCGGTGAAGATGAAGCTGGCGATGCACGCGGCCGGCGCTGCCCACGTGCTGCTGATCGAGGAGCCGGAGAACCATCTGTCCTATTCCAGCATGACCCAGCTGATCGACAAGATTGCGGCCCTCTCCACCGCCCAGCAGGTGATCATCGCCACCCACAGCAGCTTCGTGTTGAATAAGCTGGGCGTGGACAACGTGATCCTGTTCAGCGCGCAGGGCCAGATGAAGCTGGACCAGCTGCCGAGCGATACCCATGACTATTTCATGAAGCTGCCGGGCCACGACACGCTGCGATTGATCCTGGCCAAGCAGGCGATCCTGGTGGAAGGCCCTTCCGACGAGCTGATCGTGCAGCGCGCCTACAGCGACCACCATGGCGTGGCGCCGATGGCTCGCGGCGTAGACATCATTTCGGTCAAGTCGCTGGCATTCAAGCGCTTCTTGCAGATTGCAGATCGGCTGAAAATCCAGGCCAAGGTGATCACCGACAATGATGGCGATATCGCCGTTGTGCAGGAGCGCTATGCCGAACACATCAACGCGATCTATTACGATTCCGACGAAAGCGCCCCATCGCTGGAAGAGCAGCTGATCAAAGCCAACTCGCTGGCCGAACTCAATACCGTGCTGGGCAAGACGTTTGCCGATGAGGTGGCGCTGCTCAAGTACATGAAGGGCCATAAGACCGATACGGCCCTGGCGATCTTCAACAGCCCGCACTCGATCAGGTTCCCGGACTATGTCCAGCGCGCCATCACCTAACCGGGTCCTGCTTTCGGCGGCCGGCTCGGGCAAGACCACCTTGCTGGTCCGGCAGGCCCTGGAGCGGCCTGGGCGTCGCATCGCGATTGTCACCTACACGCTGGAGAATCTAGAAGAGATCCGGCGCTCGTTTGAGGTCCACGCCGGTGCGGTCCCCGTGCATGTCACTTTGCACAGCTGGTATGGCTTCCTGCTGTGCCAGTGCATCCGCCCGTACCAGGCAGCGCTTTGCCCTGAGCCTCGCATCGAGACCATCCTGTTCGTAGAAGGTGTCACCAATAACAGGGCCCCACGCACCCAGGTGGCGCGCCACTACTTGGCAGGCAACCGGATGTATTCGGACCGGGCGGCCGATTTCGCTGTGCGCTGCGATGAGCTCACCCAAGGTCAGGTCATGGCACGCCTGGCGGCCATGTACGACGAGCTCTACATCGACGAAGTTCAGGACCTCGCCGGCTTTGATCTGGATCTGGTCGAGCGGCTGTTGAAGAGCGGCATTGCCATCACGTTGGTGGGTGATACGCGGCAGGCGACGTATGCCACCAACTATGCTCAAAGGCACAGCCAGTATCGTGGACCCAATCTGGCAGCGCTGTTTCAGATTTGGGAGGCGGACGGCTTATGCCAGCTGGATCACCGCCTCATCAGCCTTCGCTGCGTCCAGGCCCTGTGCGATATGGCGGACACGCTCTATCCGCAGATGCCGCGAACCCAATCAGGCAATGGCGAGGTCACCGGGCACGATGGCATCTACCTCGTCGCTCCAGCGGATGTTGAAGCGTACATGCAGGAGTTTGCGCCCACCGTGCTCCGGCATGACCGGCGGCAAGCGTGCGACGGACTACCGGCCGTGAACTTTGGGCAGTGCAAGGGCCGCACCTACAGCCGGGTCCTCATCTTTCCGAACGGCCCGCTGACACAGTACCTGCGCACGGCAGATGCAGCGCGTATCACCGCCCCACCAAAGTACTACGTGGCCTTCACCCGGGCGCGGCAAAGCGTGGCCTTTGTGTATGCCGGCGCGTGCGCGTTGCCGGGTTATCAGCTCTATGCGCCCGCCAACGCAGACGCATAGAGCCACGGGCGATCACATTTTCTTCAAGGGCGCCGCTGTGGGCTGTGGTGGCACCGGACCCGGGTCGTTGAAGCACAGCATGACCTGATCGATGTCAAATTGATCGGCCAGCACGCGGGCGATCACCGCATGCACCAGGTCCAGGTCGACCGAGGGCGCAGCGACGGTGATGGTGGCCGCGATCGCACGACCGCGCTCTTTGGCGGGGACTAGGCGCAGGTCATCCACCGCTTTCACGCCGGGGTCGGTAAACATCGCCGTACGCACTTGTTCCAGCTCGGCTTCATTCATGTTGGCGGTGACTCCAGGGAATGTGATTGTCAGGCGGGATAGGTCTGAATCTTGCAATCAAAAAACACCGGCCTTGCCAGCAAGGTTGGTAGGCGGGGGACAGGCTCCGGCCGATGACGACTGTCGCCAGCGACCGCTGCAACCCTGAGCGCGCAGCTTTGAGGCTCCGGTGGGCTTCGGGCGCATTGAAACCAGAAGTCGCCACCACGGACCTACCTCGGGGTATTGCTTCCGGCCGGTAGAAGACCTCCACAAACGTGATCTCGATGCGCCACCTCTCACAGAGCGAGACTGACGACGGGTGGTCCCATCCGCCCTTGCGTCATATTTGTCGCGCTCGCAGTTGTCAAGAATTAGCCTCCATGATTTGGATTGGTTGATCGGATCCTATTTCCTGCGAGGCTTGGACCGAAGCCCCGGTGGTCTGCGTTGCTTAATAGGTTGCTTCAATCTCCACCGGCTCCATTCACTAGTAGATCCTTCAGCTATGAAGGTGACCAGAACCCACTTCAGTAAGGGAGAGAACCCCACCTCAGCATCACGAAGCAGGTTGGCCCAATACCTTCCGACTAGGAAGGAGAATAGACTCATGGCAGTGACAGACGATGCGAACCACGGCCAACTGATGTCACTGACGTTCGCTTGGATGCCTTTCTTGTACATGTAAACTGCAAACACCAGAGCAGCGCACTGCATCGAGATCACAACCGCGGTCGGCGTCGCCCGGGCTCTGTGGAGGGCGGCGGCGAAGAGAGTCTCCGCAAACGAGAAGCCGATCAGCAATAGAGCTGCACTCAGCATCGCTGGACCGAACTCCGCAATTCCGGCGAGTGACAGCACGATTGGAAGGAATGCAAAGGGGAGTGGCTCCAAGCAGAGGGTTGGATAGAATTTCACGAACAGTGGCCATCTCTTTACCGCGACCAGAATGATGTCTTGCATCATCGCAACTACCAATGCAGCAGCCGCACTCGTTAGCGCAATCGACACCGGTATCCAAAACATCATCTCTTCTGATGCCGGCGCGAAGGGCACCATGGCCGCTGCGCCCCAAATCGCTGCGGCCAAGAACGCGCCAATTGGGAGTGCGGCTGGCTTCCACATGGTCATACTCTGATCAGAATACGTGGCCAAATAGTCAGGCGCTCAAGGTCTGCACTGACGGCTCTGCAGCCATGTCTACGCCTCACCGTCATAGGGCCTCCCTTCCCCGGGGGGGGGGCATAGGCCTTGATGGCGGTATCAGTCGATACCCAACCCGCGGCAGCGTCTGGATCATCTTTTCCTCAAACGGACCATCAATGCTTCGCCGCAGGCTGGACATCTGTGATCGCAGAAGATCCCCGTCGGGCAGGTCGTCACCCCAGAGAGTGTGCTCAAGCTGCCGCCTGGTCACAGCGGCAGGACTTGCCCGCATCAGCGCTTCAAGGAGCTTCCTGCAAGCTGGGTACAGATGCAGTCGTTTTCCAGCCCGTGTGGCCTCCAACGTACTCAGGTCCAACGTGAGCTCTCCGATCAGCAGCCGCCTCCTTGTTACGCGTCCCTCCGTACGGGAAACCAACGCCTCTAGGCGAACTTCGAGCTCCGGGAGCTCAAAAGGCTTGGTCACATAGTCATCTGCACCGGAGCGGAAAGCGATGATTTTGTCCGAGAGCGCAACCTTTGCAGCCAACATCACAACAGGAACTGAAACACCGTGATTCAACCGCAGCCTTCTCAGAACCTCCGGGCCTTCCATGCGAGGAAGCATCCAATCAAGAATGACTGCGTCGTAACCATTGGACGCCGCAAAGTGAAGGCCGGCGATGCCGTCCCCGATGGTATCAAGCTGATGCCCTCGGGCCTCGAAGTAGGCCAGAATCTTCAAAGCGACTTCTCGATCGCGCTCAATCACTAGAATTCGCATGTCACGACTGACGGAAGCCAAGGAGCCTCAGCGCATTGAATACAACCAACAAGGTTGAACCTTCATGCACTGCCACAGCCGGTCCAATGCCAAGACCTAGGATGGTCGCAGGAACCAACAACGCTACGACGCCCAGGCTCACATACACGTTCTGACGGATCACCCGTTTCGTGCGTCGACTAAGCGCTACAGAGAATGCAACCTGTCTCAAATCCTCAGACATAAGCGCGACGTCGGCAGTCTCCAGCGCTACGTCCGAAGAGGCGGCACCCATTGCAATTCCGACGCTGGCACTAGCCATTGCGGGTGCGTCATTCACACCGTCGCCGACCATTGCCACTCGCTCCGTCTCCTTCAACTGACGTATTGCCTTCACCTTGTCGTCAGGCATGAGATTTCCCCATGCCTCGTTTAGACCCACGTCCGTTGCCACGGCTTGAGCTACAGTCTGGTGGTCGCCAGAGATCATGATCATTCGTTGGATGCCCAAGCGCCTTAGCTTGTCCAGGGCTTCACGCGCCTCTGGCCGGGGCGTATCCATAAGGCCGATGACACCTAGGTCGCGATCACCTAGGCGAACGGCCATCGTGGTTCTGCCGGCGTTACGGAGCTCCTCAATGGCAGACTCCGCACCCGCGGATAG
This sequence comes from Stenotrophomonas sp. STEN022, assembly GCF_056760155.1. Lineage (NCBI taxonomy): Bacteria > Pseudomonadati > Pseudomonadota > Gammaproteobacteria > Lysobacterales > Lysobacteraceae > Stenotrophomonas > Stenotrophomonas sp. STEN022. The sequence goes on along the minus strand of NZ_JBRREG010000002.1, from coordinate 93,435 downwards.
AGCGCCAATGCCGTCGTTACCGAACATTTCTGCCTTTCCTATCCACACGTCAATGCCGTTCACCTTCGCCTGAACGCCTCTTCCAGCGAAGTTAGCGAGGTCTGTCGCTACCATGACCGGTCCATCGCCCAGGCGAGTATTACCATCTCGAACGATAGCTGCGGCCAAAGGGTGGTCACTTAAAGCCTCGACGGCGACGGCAACGTGAAGCAGTTCCTGCTCTGTCGTTCCCTGCATCACTTTGATGTCGGTAATTCGCGGCTTGCCTTCAGTGAGCGTTCCAGTCTTGTCGAACGCGATGGCACGGACCATGCCCAGCTCCTCCAGTGGTGCGCCACCCTTGATGAGTACGCCACCTCGCGCAGCTCGCGCAATTCCCGCTAGAACCGCGCTTGGAGTCGCGATTGCCAGTGCGCAAGGGCTTGCCGCTACAAGTACCGCCATCGCTCGATAGAAGCTGTCGCGGAATGGCTCATCGATCACGATCCATGAGAAAAGTAACAGCACGGCCAAGATCAGAACAGCGGGAACGAATACCCTCTCAAACTTGTCTGTGAAGCGCTGCGTTGGCGATTTCCTGGTTTCGGCTTCGCTCACCATCTTGACGACGCGGGCCAGTGCCGATTCGCCTGATCGACGCGTGACTTCAACCTCCAGGGCGCCGGAGCCATTGATAGTGCCGGCGAAAACACGTGACTCCATTACCACCGAATCAGGTCGATCCCGTGCTAGAGCAGCGTCATTGACTGCCAGCTTATCAACCGGGATGCTTTCCCCGGTGACAGGGGCTTGGTCAACGCTGCTAGCCCCTTTGATAACGAATCCGTCCGCCGGCATCCGGTCATTGGGACGTACGACCACCACATCTCCAGGTATCAACGATTCAACCTGGACTTCCACGACCTGCCCATTCCTCAGCACCCTGGCAGTTTCTGGGGCAAGCTTGGCGAGAGCTTCTATCGCACGTTTAGCCCGGCCCATCGCGTAGTGTTCAAGGGCGTGACCGAGACTGAAGAGGAACAGAAGCAAGGCGCCTTCGGCCCATGCGCCGAGCGCGGCTGCGCCTGCCGCTGCAACCAGCATCAGCGTATCGATCTCAAAGCGCTTCAGCTTGATGTTCCCGATCGCCTCGCCAAGCGTGAACCAGCCGCCAAAGACGTAGGCTGCTACGTAAAACGCTGTGGGGATCCAGGGCGTTTGGGTCAACCCAAGCTTTTCAATCGCAAATCCCACGATCAGGAGCAGGCCGCAAGCAAGTGAGAAGATCAGCTCACTATTGCCACCTAGCGTGCCCCCGTGGGAATGACCGGGGTCCTGTCGGTCCTTGTGATCGTGTCCTTCGTGCTGATCCTTCAAATCTCCCCTCGGACTCGGTGGCTCTTGCGCTACACCCAGCGCCTCAAGCTTCGCTCTCAGCTCCGCCTCGCCTGTCTTGGCTCTCTCGTACTCGATGCTTATGCCACCAGCTGGGCTGGTGGTGGCTTCAATGACGCCTGGTACGGCCTGCACTTGCGCCGCAATTGTCCTTGCCTTTCGTGCGTGAACGGCCGAACCAAGCTCCAAGAAAAGGTGGCCATACCGATCACCCAACTCAATGCCCACGGATGCCGCCACCTCTCGCACTCGCTGAAGCGAGACGATCTCGGGGTCGTAATGAATGCAGAGCGTTCCGAGAGCTTCGTCGCTACCCTCGCGAATGTGCACGCGCGATACTCCCTCCATGTCCTGAAGACCAGCGACCAGCCTCTGGACGCAGCTGTCGTCCCGAGAGACACCTGGGAGTATTACTGGCAGTTCGAGTTCTGTGGTCAGGTTCATTTGTTCCCTCCAACGTCATAAAAATGGAACGGGAAGTCCGGCAGGCAGATGCTCTGCCGGGCCCAAACACTCCATCATTCAGTGGACAGTTTCCGGTTGCCCTTTCGGGCCTGCCTTGGCCAAGCGTCCCGCAAATGTCGGCAGCACAAGAAGTGTTAGCACTGTTGCGGTCAACAGGCCGCCAATGACCACCGTGGCGAGAGGCTTCTGCACCTCAGCACCAGATCCACTCGCAATAGCCATTGGAATGAAGCCAACGATCGCCACCAGCGCGGTGGTCACCACCGCGCGAATTCGGCTGCCGGCACCGTTCATTGCAGCGATCAATGGACTGTCACCTGCATCAAGCCTCTCTCTGATGGCTTGCATGAGCACCAATCCATTCAGGGTCGCAATACCCGATACCGCGATGAATCCGACGGCGGCAGATACCGAGAACGGCATACCACGCACCAGCAACGCGAGAATTCCGCCAACCAGGGCCAGTGGGACGCAGGTGAACACCAGGCCCGCCTCCTTTGCGCTGCCCAATGCCATGAACAGCAGGCTGCCGATCAATAGGAAGACAATCGGAACAACTGTCATGAGTCGCTTTTCAGCCCGCTGCAAGTTCTCGAACTGACCTCCCCACGTCATGTGGGCGCCCGGCGGAAGCTGTACGTCCTTCACCGCCGCCTGGGCCTCTCCAACAAACCCGCCCAAGTCACGACCGCGAACATTTGCCTGCACCACCACACGACGGCTTCCATTGTTTCGACTGATCTGGTTCGGCCCCTCGCTGATCTCAATGCGTGCGACAGAGGAGAGCGGCACGATGCCCCCAGTTGGAGTTGCAATCGGCAGTGACGCGAGCTGATCGGGGTCATTGCGTGCATCGTCGCCGAGGCGCACAACAACATCGAACCGGCGGTCGCCCTCGAAGATCTTGCCTGCCGCAGCGCCGCCAATACCGGTTGAAAGCGCGTCGCTCACGTCCGCTGCCGTGAGGCCATACTGCGCAGCTGCAAGATGATCGATTGCCACATTGAGCGTGGGCAGGCCGGAAATCTGTTCAACACGGACATCCGCTGAGCCCTGGACATTCCTCAGCTTCAGCGCGACCTGATCGGCAACAGCTTGCAGTTGCTCGAAGTTGTCGCCGTAGATCATGACGGCCAGGTCCGTACGCACGCCTGAGATCAGCTCATTGAAGCGCAGCTCGATGGGCTGGCTGAATTCAAAGCTGTTGCCTATCTGCGAGGCGGCGATCTTCTCAAACCTTGCAATCAGATCCTCCTTGCTCAGGGAAGAGTCTGGCCACTCCTTTCTCGGTTTAAGTACGATCACACTGTCGGAGATGTTGGTCGGCATGGGGTCGATAGCTGCTTCTGCAGTACCGGTCCGCGAGAAGACCGTCACAACCTCTGGTTCAGCAGCAATGGCCTTCTCCAGCGCCAATTGCATAGCCAACGATTGCTCAAGCGACGTCGATGGCACACGCAACGCTTGCATAGCGAGATTTCCCTCATCAAGCGTTGGCATGAACTCTCGACCCAGCATCGTAAAGCCGACCACGCCCATCGCGAGCATCAAAATGGCGCCAGCGAACACTGCCTTGGGCCTACGAATCGCCGCTTGGATCGCCGGTTCAATACGGCCGCGCAGGACGCGGATGATGGCAGTCTCATGTTCTTCGTCTTGGTCGCTCTCGTGCCCCTCCTTGTTCGCGTGGAGCTTGGGCTCCCTGACCAACAGGGCAGCCATCGCCGGTACAAAGGTGAACGAGAAGATAAACGCGCCAACGAGGGCGAGCATGAAGGTGGCGGCCATCGGTTGGAACGTCTTGCCCTCCACACCTTCCAGCGTAAGGATCGGTGCGAACACCAACAGGATGATCACCTGGCCGAAGGCTGCAGGGCGCGCCATTTTCCTCGCCGAGTCGGCGGCCACACGCAGTCGCTCCATGGCATTGAGGGGTCGGCCGAGTTCCGCACGCCGCTTGCCAAGCATCAGCAGGGTGGACTCGATCACAATTACCGCGCCATCCACAAGGATGCCGAAGTCCAGCGCACCCAAACTCATGAGGTTGCCGCTGATGCCGAACTTGTTCATGCCGATAACAGCGAACAGGAACGACAGCGGAATGACCAATGCGGTGATGGCTGCCGCACGCAGGTTGCCCAGGAGCAGGAACAGCACAACTACGACCAGCAGGGCACCTTCGGTCAGGTTCTTGGCGACAGTCTTGACAGTGGAGTTAACCAGCACACTACGGTCCAGCACTGGCTCTGCGAAGATATCGGCGGGCAGAGATTCATTGACCTGTGCCAGGCGCTCAGCTGCAGCTTGAGCGACGGTGCGGCTGTTGCCGCCGGCGATCATCAGTGCCGTGCCCAGTACCGCCTCATGACCATTTCGGCTAGCTGCACCAAGCCGTGGGGCGCGCCCCATACCGACCTCGGCAACATCGGCCACCCGGATGACCACACCGTCCTTGGTGGCCACCGGCGACTGAGCCAAGTCGTCGGTCGTCAGGGCAAGGCCGTCTGCCCTAACGACCAGGCCTTCGCCCGCACGCTGGACGAAACCCGCGCCAGCCTGGACGTTGGAGCGTTCCAGTGCTTGGACCAGATCGGCCAGACCCAAGTTGTATGCCGCCAGTCGAGCGCTGTCGGGGTAGATGCCGTATTCCTTGACGTACCCACCCACCGTATCAACACCGGCCAGGCCGGGGCTGGAGCGCATCTGTGGTGCGATGATCCAGTCCTGGACAGTACGCAGGTACGTTGCGCGCTCCTGGGCGGTTCCAAGACGATCGCCCTCTGGTGTCAGGTAGACCTCACCCTCTTGCCAGCCAGCCTGGCCGGGCTTGGCCAGCTTCTTGGGGTCGAATGGCTTGAAGTCCACCGTCCACATGAGAACCTCGCCCAGCCCGGTTGTAACCGGGGAGAGCATGGGGGACACGCCCTCGGGCAGATCTCCGGCAGCCTCCCGCATCCGCTCTGCCACCTGCTGGCGGGCGAAATAGATGTCGGTCTGATCAGTGAAGATCGCGGTGACCTGAGAGAAGCCATTGCGTGATAGGGAGCGAGTGGTGTTCAGACCTGGGATGCCGGCCAAGGCCGTCTCCAGAGGATAGGTGACCTGGCGTTCAATCTGCTCCGGAGTAAGGGCAGGTGCGATGGTATTGATCTGAACCTGGCGGTTGGTGATATCTGGTACAGCATCGACTGGCAGCTTGCTCAGTTGGAACAAGCCAAAGCAGGCAATCGAAGCAGCCAGAAACACCACGAGCCAACGGAACTTGACCGCTGCTTCAATGATGATCTTGAACATGGTGTATGAGTTCCCTTAGTGGCCGTGCTCGGCTTCGCCCTTGGCCAGTTCGGCTTTGAGCAGGAAGGCATTGGCGCCTACGAGGCGCTCACTACCTGTCAGGCCGTTAAGGATTTCGATTCGATTACCTGCACGACGACCAGCGAGTACCGGCGTAGCCTGGAAACCACCCTGGACGGCAACGAAGACAACACTTCTGCCATCAACGCTTTGGACCGCATCCGCCGGCACACTCATACCTTCAGCGGCACTATCGGCGATGATGACGGCCGAAACGGGGGAGCCGGCCGGTGGCAACTTCTCCGAAATTGGTTTGGCGCGAATGGTCGCGGTGCCTCCCTGCTGCATCACATTCGCAGCGGCGGCAATCACCTCAGCTTCGAAGCTTCCGCCCGGGCCAGTCACTTCCAGCTTCATTCCGGGCACCGCGAGAGTGGCCAGTGCTGGCGGTGCAGTGAATACGAGTTCATTCATGTCCGGATTGGAAACCTCCGCAACAAGCGTTCCAGCTGAGACGACACCACCGGGCGTCACTTGGACGTTGCCAACCACGCCAGCGACAGGACTGGAGATTGTCACCCGGCCGGAACTGTCCGGAGATCCACTGGCCGCTACCTGTGCACGTGCAGCACTAGCGGCGGCATCAGCGGCCAAAGAGCGCGCGCGCGAGGCCTCCAGCTCCTGGCGAGCCACTACGCCCTGCTCGACAAGAGACTTGTCGCGGCCGTAGGCCAGGCGAATGGCTTCGGCCTCCGCTGCAGCGGCAGTGGCGGCGGCTTTGAAGGTCGCAGCTTCTCCACTGACAATGATCACCAGGGGCTGGTTGCTCTTGACGGCTGTACCCGGCGCAACAAGCACGCGCTCAACGCGGCCGGTGACCGTTGAGGCGATGGCAGCACGCCCCCCGATGGCCGGCTCGACGCGACCTGCAAGGCGGGTCGATGCGCCACCGCCGCGGCCGACAGCCACCACGCCGATGCCAGATGCCTTGATCTGGTCAGGCGTCAGCTTGACTACACCTTCCTCGGACTCCTCTTCGCCATGTTCGCCATCACCATCACCTTCACTGTGCGCCTCGGCGGAGCCCGGCTTTGCGTCAGCTGCGTGATCGTCGTGACCATCATCCTTTCCAGCCGGCTTTTCTGCCTCCGTACCGGTGGATTTGGCTTCCTCCTGCGCCCCGCCACTGCATGAGGTCAGCGCGCCGGTCATCATCAAGGTAGCCAGCAGCGTCGCTCCGATGAGCGTCTTGTTTCCGTACTTGTTCATTTTGCCTCCACAAACGGTGCGCGCCCTTCAAGGCGGGCGAGGTCGATTTCTGCTGCCACCCGGCTAAGACGGGCATCCACAGCACTGCCACGCGCAGCGATCAGGGTTGATCGCGTGCTGCGCAGCTCCAATTGCGATATACGACCTGCCTCAAATCCGATGCGGGCCAGCCGATAGGCTTCATCTGCGGCCTGTACGCTTTCATCCGCTGCTCGTGCGCGGCTGTTGGATGCCTTGAGACTCGCTACCGCTCCCAAACGGGCCGCCTCACTGTCACGCCTCTGAGCCTCCAGAACCGCTTCGGCAGCACGTTGTTCCGCATAGGCCGCCTGGATCGCACCGCGGTTACGATCGAATAGGGGGATCGAAAGGCTGATGCCCACGTTGTAAGCTTGGTCGCCCGCTTGGCGGAAGCGCGTCTGAGCCACGGATGCACTCAGTTGTGGCAACGCACGCTTGCGCTCAACATCGATAAGGCGGCCGGAGGCGTCCGCTTCGGCTTGGGCGATACGAACGGCAAGCGGGGCGGCCTCATTGTCAATTGGGTGAGAGGGCACTCGGTCAAGCAGGCTTTCGCCGATGTCGGTCAGCGGGCTGTCCACTAAGGACACCCCGGCTAGGCGAGCAAGCGCCGCATCCCGGTAGGCCTCGGCCTCATCTAGGCTGGCCTTTGCATTGGCGACCTCGCTCCGTGCCTGCACACCGCGCAGGTTGGGCTCACGTCCCTCGCTGACCATCGCAGCTACCGCCTTGGCGTCCTGTTCAATCAAGGCCAATGCCTCGCTGGCCAACTCATATCGGCGCAGCGCAGCCTCTGCTTCGGCGTATGTCGCAGCCAGGCGACCCGCTGCGTCACTGCGCATCAGATCACCCCGCAAGCCTGCAGCCCCAGCCTCCGCACGCGCGGCGCGCACTCGGGCCCCTCGTTGACCCCAAATCTCCAGCGGCTGGGAGAGGGTGACAATGCTGTCAGCGTTTGAGAAACCTTTGTAGGGACCAGTGCCGTAGGCGTTCTCCGCTTCGATGGAGACCGTCGGATTGGGCAGTGCCCGAGCCTGTTGTACCCGCGCCTCGGCTGCCTCAGCCAGCGCGACGCCTTGGACCGTCGCAGGCATCTGGTTCAAGCGAGAAAGCAACGATTCGTAAGATGGTGCAGTTTGAGCAGCTACATGCCCGGTTGGCACCAACGCCAGCAGAACAGCGACAGCCAACCCGGTCGCTGAAAGCGACCGACCCGTCAAAATCGACATAAAAACTCCCGTAAATTATCTGAGCGAACTACCCGCAAATGCGGGGCAGAGCCAGATCAGATACGGGGGGGGCGCAAGGGTCCGTCGAGTCGGAGGGCGTAGACGTCCCCGTGCTCGGTACAGTGCAGCGAAATCCGGCCATCGGCGAACAGATCGTCGTGACCGGCAGCTGGGAGGCTTGCCGTTGAATGGTGGCAATGCCCATGGCCACAGGCATCGGCACTGGACGAATCCTTGCTCTTGCTCGACTCGGAGTCTGAATCACTTTGCAAGGCGTGCACATCGCCCACGCTGACCGTCGCTTCTTGCGCGCACGCCAATGCCTCGGCCACAGGCACGACCACGAACGCCGCCAAAAGCAGCAGCATCAGGTATATACGAATAGCAGGCAGAGAGCGACGCATTGGGAAAGGTTAGCAACCTCTTTTGGACGGATACAATTACATAAAAACACTACGGTGGCTGTGCTTGAACGCACCCTAGCCCCGTTCAGGTCGGGACCCAGGGAATCAACCCACAAGGATAACGGCCCATGTGAGGGCGACATTGCAAAGAGCCACGAACACCGCAGCCGACCCCATGTCCTTCGCACGACCAGCCAGCTCATGGATTTCTGGGCCATACCGTTCGATCACTGCCTCGATAGCGGAGTTCAGCAGCTCGAATGCCAAAACGAACAGTACGCTCCCCATGAGAAGCACTCGCTCTACCCCTGAGTTGCCGAAAAAGATAGCTGTAGGTAATGCCACCGCGGCCATAACAACTTCCAACCGAAACGACGATTCATGCAGCCAAGCTGATCTCAGCCCCTGGAGAGACCAGCGAAGCGCCTCAAAGACGCGCGCAATGCTCCGCGGACGATGACCGTACATATCTGCCACTTCGATGTTTCCTTCTTTTGGGCCCAAGAGACGCTCACGGGTCTTCCAACAGCGATACTCGCCGTGGTCGGCTATAGGCTGTGACCGGCGTTGCTGGTACAGCCTGAGAACAGATTTAGGCTCTCGTCTAGCACCGTCGTCCTAACCTGCATCAGGCCAAGCACAGAATGGAAGAGGTTGTCGTGGCTGGACGGCTGCTTTGATCGGTCCCGGACACATTGAAGGTCCAGGTTGTTGCTGCTCTTCATACCATCAGACATCCACATCACCATCGGCACCTTGATCTGAGTATCAGGGGCGATAGCGTAGGGGAGCCCGTGAAGATAGACGTTCGCCTCCCCTAATGACTCGCCGTGGTCGGAGACATAGATCAGCCCGGTATCGTGACTCTTGTCCTGTTCAAGCATGCGAATTGTCTTTGCAAGGAAGTCATCTGTCGCAAGGACCGCGTTGTCATACGCATTGACGATTTCACCGCGTGTGCACTTGCCCAAGTCTGCGTTTCGGCAGTCGGGAGTAAATTTCGTCAGATCTTCCGGGTATCGCTTGAAGTAGCTGGGTCCGTGGTTCCCCAGCTGATGTAGAACGACAACGACATCACCAGGGTTGTCCTCGATCGAGTCATGCAGACCTTGCAGCATAATCTCGTCACGGCATGCTTGGTCGTCGCACAGAACATCCTTGACCGGCACGCGATAGGATTCAAATGCCAGATCAGAGCAGACGCCCTTGCATCCAGTCTGGTTGTCACGCCATAGGGTCCTGACCCCGGCACGCTCCAAAACATGCAGAAGCGACTCCGAACCTTTGATCTTGTCTCGATCGTAGTCTCGCCTCCCGTACGCAGAGAACATACAGGGCACCGACACTTCGGTGTTTGACCCGCAGGCGGTCACGTCTGAGAAATTGACGACGTCCAACGCTGCCAACTGTGGCGTTGTCTGTCTGCCGTATCCATTCAAACCCCAGTTCTGCGCACGAACCGTCTCACCTACAACGATGACCAAGAAGTGGGGCTTCGCGCCTGGCGGATGAGGCGTCATCATGGCATCGGGGCCAACCACTTGGATCGGACCGCGCTCCGCACGGGTGTCTTCTCGCACAACCTTCGCAATGGAAGCGATGTAGTTTCCAGGGTTTGCAAGGTATCTGACTTGCTTGTGATTGCGTATGAGTGATGAGAGGTCGTCGAATGACGCAATTGCCGCGCCAACGATTACAACAACCGCCATGCCAAGTAGAAGCACTCTTGCAAGTATCGCCCGCGTCACATTGGAAGAACGTTGGAGCCTTACCATGCATACCGCGATAGCTGGCACGACGCCTTTAATTAGTACCGCAAGAAAGAAGCCCCAGGTCAGCAACTCTCCGGCTTCAGCGCCGTCGGTCTTCAGCACATTTCGTACCATGCTGGCGTCGAAGTAGACGCTGTAATTGTCTGAATAGTAGGCAGCAGTAGCGGACACGACGAGAAGCAATGCAAGAACCGGCTTCACCGTCCATCGAACGCATAGCAATCCGAGAATGAGCACATTCAAGGCAGTGAGGATCGCTCCCGTAGAGATAACAAGTAGCGCACGAGCTGCTCCGTCCGCACCACTCTTCGCAATTACTTCTGCGAAGAACGCGCTGTTGAGAAAGAACGTGAAGTACATCGCCACGATGATAATCAACGTGTTGACGCCCAGCTGCGGGCCGCAGATGGGCTTGCCAAGACGGCCCAGTGGATCTGAGCCTAGGCCCCCGCGCGAACCGCCTCGGTTTAATTCTGTTTTCACGTAATGCATTGGTGATTCCTTTTTATTGACCACCGCGCGCGCCCCTAGCGCACACGGCCGCCATTGCGCGTTCCTAGATGGAAAGCCATCCACACATATGCAACGCCTGACACCAGCGAAGGGGCCAGGACCGCGGTCCGCAGGTTTTGGGTCAGTGACAGCAGTGCAGCCGAGATCCACATGAAGAGACGCTTGTCTGGGTGCAGCTCCGCTCCCCGACGCGGGAACAGCGAGCTTCCGGTTGCCACCATTTGGGTGGCAACCAAGGCAAATCTCGGTTCGTCGACAGGCCCAAAATCGCGCACACCAAGAGATGCGCCGATGGCAAGCACGGAGGTTGCCATCAGTAGTGCCGCTCGATCGCGTGCAGTTCGGAGATTGGTAGATGTTGAGAAGGGCTTTCAGGTCGCCTTCTTCAAGGCGGCGCAGTACTGGCCGGCGACTGCACGTGCAGCCACGCGTCGGCCGAGCGCACGGAGCGCCCAGCAACAAGATGTGTTCATGGAAAGACCTACACAAAGGTGATCGCAGAAGGACTGACAGGCGCGTTGCGCCTGTTATGCGATCAAAGCCTGGGAGGTCTAATCAGCGTGTCCGGGATGTGGGACGTCATGGGCTGTTCGTAGAACGTGTGCCCGCCTTCATTTCTTGCGGCTTCGGCACTGGTGAAACCGTTGGACGCCACAAAAGTGCTGCTGTGGTGGCAGTGACCGTGACCACAAGCGGCATGCGCCTTATCGGGGTGGCCATCGCCTGGCCCTGCCACTTCCTGGTGTGACTGCTCCTCAGAGAAGCAGACCGAAGCATCAACGACAGGCACGATGATCATCACTGCGAGCAGCAGTGCCAGAGCGTAGCGCTTGGCATGGATGACAATGGAAGGCACGTGTGGCTAGGACTGATACATTTGAGGCCGGAAAGATACCTTGGGTCCCGCTCATCAGCAAGCTGACGCTTATTCATCAATCTCGCGGGCTCGAGTGGCCTCTGCGAGTCAGGTGGCCAGGCAAAAGCTGGCGCGGGAAATTGACGGAATCCGGCATCCGAAGAACAGAAAGTTAACGTTTTGCCTGAGCTTCCGCACGGTCACGCAGATTGAGCTGCGACGGATTAGGTCGGGGGCCAGCTGCGCCACGTGACAGTGCCGGGTTCAAGCGCAGCCGCCAGAGTCCGAGCTCAGTCGGCCAAGCCTGGTCATGCAGCCGTCTTGCGCGCGTCGGCACCTGCCCGGCGGGCATCACCTAAAATCTCGAAGGCTTCCTTGATCACATACAGGCCGATCAGGGCGCCGATCACGAAATCCGGGTACGGGCTGGCCAGCCACCACACCAACAGACCGGCCAGGATCACCCCAACATTGGCGACCACATCGGCCCGCGTGAACAGCCACGTCGCTCGCAGATGCACTTCGCCGGACTTTAGCGGTGCCAGCATGCGCAGCACCGCCATATTGACCGCCAGCGACAGCAGGGCGGTGCCAATCATCCAGCCGCTGACCGGCTCGGCGCCGTACATCACCCGGCGGCCCACCTCAACCAACACGCCCACACCCAGCACAAGCAGCACGCTGCCGCTGACCCAAGCGGCATTGGCCTTGAAGCGCGCCGTGCGCCCGATAGCGACCAGGCCAATGGCATAGGCGGTGGCATCGGACAGCATGTCCAGAGCGTCGGCCAGCAGGCCAGTGGAATGGGCAATCCAGCCGGCGATGCCGCCGATCACGGCCATCGCCGCGTTCAACGCTAGGGCGATCCAGAGGACGCGCCGCTCCTGCGCATTCTTGGCCTCGTGGTGGCAGCCGCAATCACTCATCGGAACATCTCCAGTCGCAGGGAAGCCGGGCCCGGGCGGGTCGCTGGCATGACACAGCAGGTGAGTGTAAAGTCCGTAGCTACTACGGAGTCAAGCGTACTACGAATGAAAATCAGTGAGGCTGCCGACGCCAGTGGGTGCCATTTGGAGACCATCCGCTATTATGAGCGGATCGGCCTGCTGCCGCGCCCGGGGCGCTCGGGCAATGGCTACCGGGTCTATGGCCCGGCCGACATCGAGCGACTGCGCTTCATTGCGCGCGGCCGGGACCTGGGCTTCAGCCTGGAGGAGGTCCGCAGCCTGCTGCAGTTGGCGGGCGATGAAGAGCTTTCGTGCGGGGACGTGGATCGGCTGGCCCGCAGCCATCTGACCGACGTGCGGGCGCGCATGGCCGACCTGCAGCGCATGGCCAGCGAGCTGGAACGGGTGATTGCCAGTTGCCACGGCGGGCAGCGGGCTGAATGCACCATCCTGTCAACGCTGCGGCAGCCGGCCTCGGTGGAGGCCACGCGCCAGTGACCGAACTGGACCGCTACCTCGATGCGGCCACGCGCCAGAACACGGTGCGCAGCTATGCGTCGGCGCTGCGGCACTTTGAAGTCGAGTGGCAAGGCCACCTCCCAGCGACACCGGACAGCGTGGCCCGGTACCTGGCCGCGTATGCGCAGACCCTGGCCACCAGCACCCTTCGCCACAGGCTGGCCGCCATTGCCTCCTGGCACCGCGACCACGGCTTTGTCGACCCGACCCGGTCGCCGCTGGTGCGCAAGGTACTCAAAGGCATCAAGACCCTGCACCCGGGCCAGGTCAAGCAAGCCGCGCCGCTCCAGATTCGGCGGCTGGTCGAGCTCGATGACTGGTTAGCCGCAGCGATCGCGGCGGCACGCGCGCGGGGCGACGGAGCGGCAGCGCTGCGCCACCAACGGGACCGAGCGCTGGTGCTGCTCGGATTCTGGCGTGGCTTTCGTGGCGATGAACTGCTGCGCCTGGACGTGGCCCATCTCACGCTGGTGCCGGGACAGGGGATGACCTGTTTCTTGCCGCGCAGCAAGGGCGATCGCCAGGCCGCCGGCGTTACCTACAAGGTGCCGGCGTTGTCGCGATTGTGCCCGGTGGAGGCGACCCAGGTGTGGCTGCAGGCGGCCGACCTGCAAGAAGGGCCGGTATTTCGGGCGGTCAGCCAATGGGGCCAGGTGAGCGCCGAAGGCCTGCATCCCAACAGCTTGGTGCGCCTGCTGCGCGAGTTGCTGACCAGTGCCGGCTTTGCCGATGCGGGGCTCCACAGCAGTCATTCCCTGCGCCGCGGCTTTGCCAGCTGGGCCAACGAGCAGGGCTGGGACATGAAGGCGCTGATGGAGTACGTGGGCTGGCGCGATGTGCAGTCGGCCATGCGCTACCTGGACGGGCATGACCCGTTCGCACGGGACCGCATTGAAGCAAGCCTGCCAAGTCCAACCGTGCCGGTACCGGCGATGGCGCTGCCGGCGCCCGAGGGCAAATCTGCACTGCAGCTGCGCCTGCGCATGGTACTGACCCCATTTGCCCGCGCGGGTCGCGGCGCGGCTAAGGCCCGGGGCCGGATCGAAGAGATCTGCTTGGCCTCGTTCCAAGCGGTGCGGCTGAACACCGCCAGCAGCGAGTACCGGTTGACGGTTCCCACCGATCCCGATCGGGATCTGGATGAAATCCTGGCCACGTTGCTCGATGACATGCACCGCATGGCCGATACGCACCAGTGTTTCCTGGAAGCGTCTCTCAATACAGACGACGGCCGGCACTGGGATTGATCCCCTCATAACCTCCGGATCCAATGGCTACCCTTCACGAGACCGCCTACCCGCGACTGAAGCCTGATCCCACCGCCAAGGAACTGGAGGAGATCTATACCCCCACCGCCGCTGAGATTGCATTCGCCAAGCAGCTGACCACCCAGCCGGGACCGCAGCTGGCGGTACTGATTCATCTCAAGCTCTTCCAGCGCCTCGGTTACTTCACGGTGTTGGCCGACGTACCCGAGCGGATCCGGAAGCACATCGCCAAGGCCGCCCGACTCGGGCGCGTATTGGACACCGACCAGCTCGAACGTTACGACGCTTCCGGTAGCCAGCGCCGGCATATCCCGCAGCTTCGGCAGTTCATCGGTGTACGTCCCCTGGATAAATCAGGCTTGGCCTGGCTGGACACGGTGGCCACCGGAGCAGCCCAGACCAAGCACACCATCCCGGACATCGTGAACGTCCTGCTCGAAGAGCTGGTGCACCATCGCTACGAACTGCCCGGTTTCCGCACCCTGGAACTGGCCGCCATCGGCGCGCGTGAGCGGGTCAATCTGGGCTACTACCGTAGCATCAGCCACGCGCTGACGCCTACCACGCGCACGCTCATTGACGACTTGCTGCGCGCACCGGAAAACTCCAGGTTCACCGGCTGGCAATCGCTCAAGCGCGAGCCTGGTCGGCCCACCAACAAGGAAGTCCGGTTCTATCTGCAGCACATCCGCATGCTGCAGCAGTTGGCTGAGCAGCTGCCCCCGATCGATGTGCCGGTCCCTAAGCTTAAGCAATTCCGTGCAATGGCCCGGGCCTATGACGCCAGCGAGCTGGCCGAATTGGCTCCGGACAAGCGCTATGCGCTGGCCACCATCTTCATTCGCGCCCAGCATGCCAAGACGCTGGATGACGCAGCCGAGCTATTCATCAAGCAGGTGCGCGGGCTTGAAAACACGGCCCAGCAAAAACTGCTGGCCTACCAGCTCGAACATGCCAAGCGGGCCGACTTCCTGATCGGCCAGCTCAAGGAAATCCTGCAGGCCTATCAGCTCGACGGCAGCGATAGTCAGCGCGTGGATGCCATCGACAACAGTCTAGAAGCGGAAGTGTCGACCTTGCTGGCCGAATGCGAAGAACATATGGCATACGCAGGGAAGAACTATCTGCCTTTCATGCTGCAACCCTACGGCACGGTCAGGCCGCTGCTGTTCAATGGGCTGGAGCTGATGAATCTGCGGTCAACCAGCCACGATGCCGGCATGGAGCCGTTGATCGCAGCGGTGCTGTCGCTGCGCAACCAACGCCGTGAGCTGATCGAGGTCGCATCCCTCGGCCTGGACCCGGAAAAGGACTTCGATTGGATGTCCAAGCTCTGGCGTCAGCATGTGTTTGGCAAGCGTGCCAGCGCTGCCGGCGCCGGCTGGATGCACCGTAAGTACTTCGAGCTGGCCGTGCTGGTGCAGGTCAAAGACGAGCTGAAGTCCGGAGATCTCTTCATTCCCAGCAGCGAACGCTTTGATGACTACCGCGAGCAGCTGGTCGATGAAGCCACCTTGGCCCAGGAACTGGAAGCCTATGGTCAGGTGTCAGGTCTACCCACCGACGCCGCGTCGTACGTGGCTGGGTTGCGCGCACAACTGACCGACTTGGCCGACGAAGTTGACGAGCGCTTCCCCGAGAATGTGCATGCGGACATCTTGGAAGGGCGCCTGGTACTGCGGAAGGGGCAACGCGCTGAGGTCTCAAGTGCCATTGCCACGGTGGATCGCCTCATCGCCGAACGGCTCCCGGAGTCCAGCATCGTCGATGTCCTGATCGACGCCAGCCAATGGCTGGATCTGCACCGTTTTTTCCGCCCGATCGCCGGTACCGAGAGCCAAGTCGAAGATCTGCCCCGACGTGTGATCACCACGCTATTTTGCTATGGCTGCAACCTGGGGCCGACGCAGACGGCGCGGTCGATCAAGGGCTTCAGCCGGCGCCAGGTTGCTTGGCTGAACCTGAAATACGTGACCGAGGATGTGCTTGAGAAGGCCATCGTAGAGGTCATCAATACCTACAATAAATTCGACCTCCCGGGCTATTGGGGCAGCGGGAAAAGCGCCTCAGCAGATGGCACCAAATGGAGCGTCTACGAGGACAACCTGCTGTCGGAGTACCACATCCGCTACGGCGGCTACGGCGGCATCGGCTACTACCATGTGTCCGACAAATACGTGGCGCTGTTCAGCCATTTCATTCCCTGTGGTGTGCACGAGGGCATCTACATCCTCGACGGCCTGCTGGCCAACACTTCCGACATCCAGCCTGAGATCGTCCATGGCGACACGCAGGCCCAAAGCTACCCAGTCTTCGGTTTGGCCCACATGCTGGGCATCCAGCTGATGCCCAGGATACGAAACATCAAGGATCTGACATTCTTCCGGCCCGAACCTGGCAGGACCTATAAGAATATCCAGGCACTGTTCGGAGACAGCATCGACTGGCAACTGATCGCGACGCATCTCCACGACATGCTGCGGGTAGTGATCTCGATCCGATTGGGGAAGATCACCGCGTCCTCGATCCTGCGCCGGCTGGGCACCTACAGCCGGAAGAACAAGCTGTACTTCGCCTTCCGGGAACTTGGCAAGGCCGTCCGAACGCTGTTCTTGCTGCGCTACATCGATGACAACGAGATTCGCAAAACGATCCATGCTGCGACCAACAAGAGCGAGGAATACAACGGCTTCGTGAAGTGGGTCTTCTTTGGCAGCCAAGGGATCATTGCTGAGAACGTCCAGCACGAGCAGCGCAAGATCATCAAGTACAGCCAGCTGGTGGCCAACATGATCATCCTCCACAACGTGGAACGCATGAGCCGGACCTTGGCCGTAATGCAGAAGGAGGGGATTGAACTGACGCCCGAGATTCTGGCCGGCCTGTCGCCTTACCGGACCAGCCACATCAATCGCTTCGGCGACTACCACTTGGATCTTGAAAGGGAAGTGGCGCCGCTGAGCTATACAGCGAAAGTCCTTGAACAGGCCCCATAGACGGGGACATCCGCCATCGGGACAAGACAATTATCATTGCGTTTCAATCGCTTAGGTGGCATTTGGCCCTGTACGTAACGATTCCCTGCCGACCCTCGAAGGGAGAATCAGTGCGCAGGGTTCGCCTTGGTCAATGCTAAGTGCATCAGTAGTCAAATTTAGTGACTCGTCACTTAATCAGAGACCCCCTCTAGGGTGCTAGCTGGGACCTGCGTGGGCAGGGCAGGGCGCCAAAATAGGACTGCAGCTGATCGCTTTCACAAGCGCCGCTTGCGAAAGCGGGGCAGGCTTCCGCTGTGACCTCGCCGACCATCCCTCCATCAGGACGCGACCGGACAAGCGGGCGTAATGCGTGCTGCCGCGTGTACCAGCGCAGCCACATGAGTGCAGTGCGACGCGGAAACGCGGATGTGCGTGTTGACGCCATCGAATCGGCTTTTCCAGCGTGCGAAGACGTCTTGGCTGCAGATCAGCGTCCACCTACGACGCGGGACCCGCACGCATTTCCATCTTTCACTTTGAACCGCCTGGCGTGCCGTGGGTACTTCCACGTGCACCGAACTCAACGCTTCCGTCTCGTGCGAATCACGGTGACAGCGCACACAGAGCCGCGGACTGAGCGGGCGACCAGGCAGAAATCCGGCCGTTTTTAAGCCTCGTCCTATGTCCCAGCTTTGTCTGGGAATCAACAATGCCGCCTCCCAAAACAGAGTTCCAGGAGTTAAACCAAGTGAAGCATCAAGCAAGCAGCATTCTGATTTCGTTGGTCGCAGCCGTGGCCGCGAGTGCATCGGTCAATGCAACCAATGTCATCACCTTCAATGGTGAAGTGACCGACCAGACCTGTTCGGCCGTCATCAATGGTGGCACCGATCCGACCATCATGCTGAACAGCGTTCCGGTTTCCGACCTCAACGGTGCAGTTGGCAATTCCGCAGGCGAAGGCGTGTTCACCATCACCCTGACGGGTTGTGCCGCCTCGGGCGCCGATGAAACGTTCACCACCCTGTTCCAGGCAACCAACCCGACCGCTACCGGCAACCTGACCAACACCGCTGCCGCAGGCGCCGAGGGTGTAGCACTGCAGTTGCTTGATGCGCCGGGCGGTACTCCGGTGAACCTGGCCGGTGGTGCAGCTGTACGTGCAGGCGAAATCCTGCTGGGCGCCGGCGAGACGACCGCCACCCACGACTATGGCGTTCGCTACATCTCTGAAAACGCAGCAGTGACGCCGGGCCCGGTGCTGGGCTCTGTGACCTACACCGTTCGCTACGAGTAACAGGCTTGAGGAGGGCGACCTTGTGGGGTCGCCCTCTCGGGCAACGCATTGCCAGCAATTCCATCTGAGGAACGCACATGCACCAGATCCCTTCCCGTCGCTATATGGCCTGCACTGCAATCGCCGGCATCTTCGCGCTGCTCAAC
The DNA here is from genome assembly GCF_056760155.1 of Stenotrophomonas sp. STEN022. Classification (NCBI taxonomy): domain Bacteria; kingdom Pseudomonadati; phylum Pseudomonadota; class Gammaproteobacteria; order Lysobacterales; family Lysobacteraceae; genus Stenotrophomonas; species Stenotrophomonas sp. STEN022. The sequence continues at coordinate 75,083 of NZ_JBRREG010000002.1, read as the reverse complement.
GTGGGGGTGGCTGAGGCAAGTGTTGTTGTTTCCGGTACCCGCGTCATCTATCCGGCGGACGCAAAACACGTCACCGTGCAGCTGACCAATCAGGACGCCTTTCCCAATGCCGTGCAGGCATGGGTTGACGTCGACAACCCGCAGTCCACGCCGGTCGATGCCGATGGTCCATTCGTGGTAACACCTGCGGTTTCGCGCATTGCACCGGGCGCGGGCCAGCGGATCCGCGTGATGTTCGCAGGCCAGGACGTGCCCTCCGATCGCGAATCCGTGTTTCATCTGAACGTGCTGCAGGTGCCGCCGATGAACACCGCCCATGCCGACCAGAACAAGGTAATGGTGCTGATGCGCAATCGACTGAAGATGTTCTATCGGCCGGCGGGAATCGCAGGTACGCCCGCGCAGATTCCGGAGCAGTTGCGCTTTCGTATTCAGCAGTCTGGAAACAACTGGCATGTGCAGGTGGATAACCCGACCGGCTACCACGCATCATTTGGTGGTGCCACGCTGAACGTAGCGGGTGCCAGCTGGAAGCTCACCCCGGCGATGGTGCCGCCGATGGGCACTGCTCAATGGGTGCCGCTTGCGGCTAGCAAGCTGCCTGCGGGAGATGCAGTGGTAAGCGCGCACCTGATCAATGACTATGGCGCAAGGATTGCGGTCACCCATGCCGTGTCCCGCTAAGCGCATGCGGATCTCCCGGCTTGCTGTTGCCCTTGGTGCTGCGCTTGTGGGCGCAGGCAATGTGGCCAGTGCAGACGACGCGATGTACGAGTTCGACGATCGTCTTCTGATGGGTTCCGCGCTGTCGACCGGCAATCTGCAGCGCTTCAATCGAGGCGACCAGGCGGATGCTGGACGCTATCTGGTTGATGTGTATCTGAACGACACGTATGTCGATCGGCTTGAGATGGAGTTCAAGGACGTGGACGGCAGAATTCAGCCGTGCATGAGCGACGCGTTCATGCAGGATACCTTGGGTGCTCGCCCGACTACTGTCGACACTGCTGATGCAGCTGATCCGAGCTGCGCGGAACTGAAGATACGCCTGCCTGGAGCTACCGCGGCGTTGGACGTGGGCAGCCTGCGCCTGGATATTTCCGTGCCACAAGCCATGCTGACCAGCAAGCCGCGCGACCATGTAAGCCGCGAGATCTGGGACGCCGGCAAGACCATGGTGTTCGCCAACTATGATGTGAACGCGAGCCGTTCCACGTCGCACGGTATGGAATCGCACTATGCCTCGGCCGCCGTGAACACCGGTGCGAACATTGGCATGTGGCGTTTCCGCCACCAGTCGAACCTGACCTATACCCGTCGCCCTGGCCAGCAGAACAGCAACTGGAACAGCATCCGCAGCTATGCGCAGCGCTCGTTGCCGGGTATTTCCAGTGACATGAGCATCGGTAACAACTACACCGACGGCAACCTATTCGGAAACCTGAGCTACCGCGGCATCAAGATTGCCACCGATGAGCGGATGATTCCGGACTCGCAGCGCCGCTATGCGCCTGTGGTTCGTGGCACGGCGACCAGCAAGTCGCGTGTGGTCATCAGCCAGAATGGCCGCAAGCTGCGGGAAGACGTGCTTCCTCCGGGGCCGTTCGCTATTGATGACATCAGCGGAGCAGCCTATGGCGGCGACCTGGACGTGGAAGTGCTCGCGGCGGACGGCAGCGTGCACCGTTTCAGCGTGCCGTTTTCTGCAGTGCCCGAATCCGTGCGTCCCGGGTACTCAAAGTACAGCGCCACACTGGGTGAAGCAGGTGCAAGCAACCAATCAAAGCAGCTTTTCGCCGAGCTCACCTATCAGCGCGGGCTCAGCAATCGGCTCACGGTCAACACGGGCGCTCGAGTCTCTGAAAACTACATCGGCCTGCTGGCTGGTGGTGTCATTGCGACGCCTTATGGCGCCTTCGGTGGAAATTCGGTGTTCTCGCGTTTGCAGGAAAATGGTGCAGGAACCAAGACCGGTTACCGCCTTGAACTGAACTACAGCAAGACCTTCCAAACCACGGATACTACTTTTACGCTGGCCGGCTACCGCTACTCGTCCAGTGGCTTCCGCGACTTCTCCGAAGCCCTCGGGCAGCCGTGGGAGCAGGAAGCCTTTGATGATGGTTCCAGGCAGCCTGACCTGCAGCGCAACCAACGCAATCAATTCACCGTGGTCATGAACCAGCGACTCGGCGACTATGGCTCGCTGTACCTGACCGGTTCGGCGGCAGACTATTTCAATGATTCCCAGCGCGATGTGCAATTTCAGTTCGGCTACTCCAATGCATGGCGGCGCCTGAGCTATAGCCTGTCGCTGTCGCAGCAACGCAATTGCGCGATTGATCGGTGGAATCTCGGTGCAGCATCGCAATGCCAGTTGGGCCGGTCGCTGGGGCTTACCCTGTCGATGCCGATCGGCGCGTCTGCGTCCGTTCCTGTACTCAGCGCGATGGCCGCCAGGGATAGGCAGGCGGGCGGATCCAGCTACCAGTCCGTGGTAAGTGGCACGCTTGGCGAACGCCGAGCCACCAACTATGCGGTTTCCGCAGGCCAGGGCGGCAACGGCAGCGGGCGCCAATGGAGTGGCAATCTGCAAACCCAGACCGCCTTGGGTAGCGTCAGTGCTGGTGCCTCGGGCGGTTCGGGCATGCGGCAGCTCACCGGCGGCATCCGCGGTGCGGTGGTACTGCATGGCGAAGGGATGACTGCCGGGCCATACGTGGGTGACACCTTCGCCCTGGTGAAGGCGGAAGGTGCGCAGGGTTCCCATGTGCGTGGAGGGCAGGGCGCTCGCGTGAATCGCAATGGCTTCGCGCTGGTGCCATCGTTGTCGCCATACCGCATCAATCGCATCGGTTTGGACCCGCAGCAGATGACGGCAGAAGCAGAGCTGGTGGAGACCGAGCGCACTGTGGTTCCGTTCGCCGGAGCAGCTCTACGGGTGGAGTTTGAAACCCTGACCGGTACGCCGTTGATCATTCGAGCCCGCCGCGCCGATGGCACGGTAGTGCCGCTGGGCGCTACCGTGGCCAACGAAATGGGTGCCACCATCGGCATGGTGGGCCAGGCCGGGCTGATCTACGCGCGTTCACCGAACCGTGCAGGGCAGCTTTCAGTGCAATGGACGGAGGCCCTCGGCGGCAGCTGCGTGGTGCCCTATGATCTGGGTGCAAACGCCTCCAACAAGACGGCTCCTGTCATCGTCGAGGCCATCTGCCAGGACATGCAGAACTACCAAGCGGACGCGCAATGAACACTTTTCTTCGTTTGCTGTTTCCACTTTTCCTGGCGGTTTCACCGACGGCATGGGCAACCTGCTACAAGGTGGAAAGTGTCGGCACTGCAACCACCACTTCGCAGACTGCGATTCGGCCCGGAGAGGGTAGCGCGGCGGTTTGGGGCGGAGCCTGCGATACCTGCAACGGCTCACTTGGCCTGCCCAGTGTGATCAACGTCAGCGATCCTTCTTTCCAGCCCTATCCAACGCTGATAGCCAGTGCGGTGACGCCCATCACCTTGTATGGCTCCACCGGCGGCTACGATCCGGAGAGAGTTTTCTTTCGCTGTGCGCCTGGCGACGCGGTATATGAAATGTTCTCCTCTAATGCAGACAATCTCTACAGCGGTTGGTACAACGGCGGCGATGCGTTGGGAAATTCCATTGGGCTGCAATCGGCCTACAGGACCGCGTGGCGGAACGTACTGCTTCGCCTGACCCACATGGAGACCGGCCAGTACTTCACCGATGTCTGGGCGGAGCGGCTGCTGCAGGGGCTGGACGTGGATTCCCGTGGCTATAGGCTGGTGAAAGCGAAGAACCTCAGCGCCGTGCGCTCGGAGCTGTTCAGCGCACCATTGGAATCCACTTTTTACTACGCGATCACGCCGTCGCAGCGCTACCTTTACACGCAGCCGGCTGGCTATATAGCGATCAAGGGCCCTGGGCTGGTGTATCCGGAGGTGGGCAAGACCCACAACGCGAACTACGCCGGTTGGCACTACAACTGGCCAGGTGCGATCGGTCTGTACAACGCGGTAACGCTGAAGCGGTATCCCACCTGTGCAGTGTTGAACGTCACGCCGCAGGTCGTATTTCCGCGGGTTTCCATCAATGAGCTCAATGAAGGCGTCACTCACGAGGTGCCATTCCAGGTGAGCTTCAAGTGCCAGAGTGGGTTCACCAACAGTACCGCCAACAACGGCACAGCACTGGGCATACGAGCCTCCCCCGGCGCTGCCGCCGCGGCTTCATCGCTGGGTCTGGCGAATGCCAATGGTGGCGTTTCCTACCTCGTATCCGACCGATACAACGAGGCAGGCATGGCAAAGGGCGTGGGAATCCGCTTGCTTCGCAACGGTCAGGTGATGAGCCTGCTGACAAACGAGAACTCTGCGGGCGGCGTCGCGGCCAACGCACAGGCGCAGGGTTGGTATCCGGCGGTGGGCGGAGCCACCCAATCAGCGGGTACTGCCGATGGTGTCACCCAATACAATGAGACGTTCATTGCCAGAATCGAAAAGCTCTCTGAAGGCACCCGACCGCAGGTAACCGCCGGCCGCGTTGAAGCAACTGCGCAGATCATCATACGGGTCCAATAATGTCACTCCAGCGCTTCCTCACCGGTGTTCTGCTGCTGACCTGCGGAAGTGCGATGGCAGGAGTGACCGCAGAACGAACGCGAGTGATCTTTCCGCAGGGGCAGCGAGAGGTATCGCTGGTGCTCGCCAATCAGAACGGCTACCCGGTGGTGGTACAAACCTGGGTGGACGATGGCTCCCCCAACTCCGGTCCCGACGAGGCCGAAGCCCCCATCATTCCGCTACCCTCGATGTTCCAGCTGGCCACCGGCCACCGGCAGAGCCTGCGTTTGTTGTTTGTAGGACCTGCGCCCGCCGAAGACCGCGAGTCGCTTTACTGGCTGAACTTTCTCGAGATTCCGCCAAATGGTCCGGCTGCCCAGGAGTCGGATTCCACGCGCCTGACGGTCACGATGCGCACGCAGATGAAAATCATCTATCGTCCCGCAGCGCTGAAAGCGGGGGCAGGGCAGGCTGCAGGGAAACTACGCTTTCGACTGGAAGACGGGCACCTGTTCGCAGCAAATCCGACGCCTTTCTACATAACGATTTCGGGGCTGGCACTCTGCACTGCGCAACCAGCTACGGTGGCGGCAGAAGGTTTGCTCGCGCCACACTCGGACTTGCGAATCGTTGATTCCGTTCCCGAATGCGCGGGTCATGACACAAGCGTCCAGTTCACTTGGATTGACGACGAGGGAAACAGCCAACCTGGTCGCACAACATTCTCCGCCAAATAGCGGCCGGGCTTTTGGTAGCAGCATTTGGGTGCAGGACTCAGCAGTTCATCCCTTTCCCATTGTTTATGTGTCGCATCACTAAAATAGACGCATAAATCCAGATCCGATTCGTTTGCAAAGGCGCTGCCCCGAGCGTCCTTGGCGCCACTATTCGTGGCGCTACGCGGGCGCTGTCCAGCCGCACGGAGTCACGCTAGATCTGAGTGCCACGGCTGGCGTGAGCACACCAGATCTGAAGAGAATCAGAGCTCTTGGCGATAGTGATCAATCGCCAGGATGACCCTTACCGCGCTGAACGAGGCAAGGATGAGGCGCTCGCTGGGACAGGTCCAAGAGATGTGGTTGTTGGTCGAAGATCGCAGTCAATGGCGTCGTCTGTGAACAAATTGCCGCCAAGCCGATTGCGAGCTACAACAATGGTCTCGCCAGTCTAGTGTTTTACATAATATACATTATGCGAAATGGCGTATCGCGGATTAGCTGGATCTGGATCTGGATCACTTCTCACCTACCATCCCGGCCTCCTTGCTGACGACCAACAACTTTCAGCAACCGAAGCCTTGATTTCCAGCAAAGCCCACCCATAAGTTCCAGCAGCGCTGAAATCTGGACCTTAAGTTCCAGCAGCGCTGTTCCATCAGACGATATGTTCCTGCAGCTCTGCATCTGGTTCATCTAGTTCAAGGCCGCTGCTGGAGTTCTTCAGACGCTTGATCGATCAAAGCATCAATCTGGTTACTAAGCTGGTCAGTGACGTCGGCTTGTAAAAACCAGTAGAGGCGAAGTCCGCCCCACTTCTCTTTGATGTCGGTGATCTGGAAAGAACTTCGCTGGTCGGGGGCGAGTAAGTGCCAGATATCCGAAAGAAGTTGATAAATCCGAGGGATCCAATCCGCAGGGGCGCAGATCGGAGGCACATTTTGAAAGCGGCGCATAACCTAAGCCTCTTTTAACTGAACGGCTGCCGGTCTCGGCAAAAAAACCCTTATGTCGCCATTGATGGCCGCCATGAGGCGATCAGCACGAACTATTTTGCCGTCTTCTTCCTAGGGGTTGGAAGCTTACTTTTACCACGCAAAGCTGCCTCAATAGCTGCAGGAATCTTGGTCAGTTGTTCCTCCAAGACCTCGGATCTCGCTCGTAGCCTGTCCGTCTCTTTAGCCGCCCCAGTAGCTGCCTTCTGGGCCGCATTCAGAGCACTGGCAAGCGATTGCTCGGTTGTAGCACGGAGCTTCTCTGCAGATGCCAACTTGGTCTGTAGGTCTTTGGTCTGCTGGCGGGCTTGATCGATCTCCCGTGCTGCACGATCTTCGACAGATCTGGCGTGCTCCATCAGGCTCTCGCGCTCGGATCTGGCCAGTTCCTGCTCCTCGTGTAACCGGGCTTCGAGGGCTTGCTTTGCTGCACCCAACTGATCTAGCCGCTGATCCACAGAAGCACGTTGTTGTGTCGACTCTGTCAGTTGCGATTGAAGCTGATCCACGAGTTGCCGAAGCTCCGCCACCTGGGTCAGTGCGAGGCTTTCTGCGTGGGCCGAGGCCGTCGCTTTGGCATGGAGTTCAGATGCTTCTTCGGCAAAATTCTGTTGCTGCACGCGAAGTTCATCGTTCTCGTTCGCAAGCGACTGCTTGGCCTCGGCAAGCTCTTCCAACACCGACTCGCGGGCATGTTGCAGCGCCAGCGCCCACCATTGCCCGGCCAACTCGGCCAGCGCCGCCGGCGCGTCCTTCAAATCTGGTCGTTTCGGCTGCAGTCGGAGGCCCAGATTTTTCCACCAGGTCTCGAGCCAGCGCGTCACGGTGTTGGGTGAGCCCGTGCCCAGGTGGGCGCGGATGCGTTCTACCGTCGGGCGCTCGCCGCTGGCGACCAGCTCGTCGGCGGCGGTATGAACATCGGATTCGGTGATGCCGCGGGCCATGCTGACGTCTCCTGTATCGGCGCCCTACTCTATTGATCGCGTACTCGCGATAAGTGATGAAGATGGCCCACATGATCATGCGCTAACTCCTCAGGCAACTAAGGAGTTCACCGCAATACTAGGAAAGATGTAACGGAACCTCGCCGGGGTTCTATCCGATGTCACGGACGGTTGGGAAAGCGTTGAGGACTTCAAATCGAGTTTGGCGATCCGCCGCCGCATCGGGTTCTACGCCAGCCCAACGATCAGCTGGGACAGCCTTTGCGGCTACCTGGACGCTCTCTGTATGCCGTCGAACTCTCCCTGGCACTTTTGGCTACTCAGCGGACGCGATTGCCGTCCTGATCGATCACCACTTCGCCTTCTTCCGTGCTAAACGGCTCGTGCACTGCTGGCAGAATGTCTAGGACCACCTCAGAAGGCCGGCACAGGCGTCTGCCCAATTTGGTCTGGACGAAGGGTCGATTGATGAGGATGTGATTGGCTAGCATGGCATCCAGCAGCGCATTGTCACTCACCGCCGGATCGCCGGTGTCCGTGGTCACAGGTCCTGCGCTCGTTTGCGCGCCAGCGCCGCCTTCCCGCGCCAGCCCATCACCCCTCCTCCCGCCGCGAAACCGATCGCATAGTGCACGCCGACACCGGGGCTGACGCCGATCAGTGCGATTACAGCACTGACCACCCCAAGCACCGGGTACACCAGTCCCAGGAGCATCATGCGCAGTGAACGGTACCGTTCGATGCCCGCCACGCCGGCCTTACGCCAGCGCAGGAAGGCATCGTGGAGCAACGCGTGGCTGAGTGCGGCGATTCCGCCGAGTAGCACGCCAGCCAGGACGTGATACAGCTCACTGGATACCCAGGCATGCAGCGCTGACATGATCGGAAACAGCGCGATGAAGAAAACGAGCATCGTCATGTCTGCCGTGTGCGCACGTTGGGAAATTGCAGGTGTCATTGGTGTTTCTCCTTCTGTAGTGCGATGAAGTTGGCGATGGCTTCGGGGTCGTCCCATAAGGGCCGTACGTGTGCCCGGTCGGCTTGCTGCTGTGCGGTCAGAGCCTGGTCAGACGACCAGCCATGGCATGCTCGCCACGCCTTGGACGGTCGATAGAAGTTGGCGTGCTGCATTTCGATAAAGCCCTTGCGCCTGAGGAAGGTGGGTAGTCTGGGATTCTGCACGCGCTCCACGAAGAGCGCCGGCCAAGGAATCAAGGTATCGCACAGCCCAATGAACTCGGTAAGCCAGCCCCGGCCTTTGAGGCGCGGGTTGAGCTGAATATTGCTCAGGGTCAGCACGGGGACGTCATCACCCAGCCCGGCCAGCACCTGGCGCGCGTGCTTGATCCAGATCCGGGTGCCGGCGCGCTTGAGCTCAACACAGTCGGGGATCTCGCCGGCCTCGACCAGCGAGATCCATTTGAAGAGCTGCAGTTCGATGCTGGGGATTCGGTTCAACTGAGCGTTGCTCATCATGTAACAGTTACCTTTACGGGCCTGGTGCAGCGAGCAAGATCTGCGGCGGTACAGCTGCGCTGTCCCGCCGACGGGTGATAGCGCTGGAGGGGCGTGTCGCACCGGTCATTGGCCTAGGCCGAGCGCGCCATTGCACCGATCATTTCATTCAGCGCCGCGCAGCGCTAGTCGGTCTGGAAGACGATTTCGGCGGATACTGCCTACACTCCGGTTTCGTTACCGTGGCCGACAGGCAGGGAGTGGCATTGCCCGCGGTGATGGCCATGTCCGATCACCGCTCGGTCGCAAGCGTCGCCGACTATTATCAGGGAGGCAGCGCGAAGGACGATCCGGCGTCACGCTTGAACTCTTCGCTGTATCGCTTTCTATGCTGCATGACACTCCTCCTGCCCGATCGCGGGGCATAACTGAAGTGTCCGTGTTAGCGGGGTAGAACCCAACGTATCAGCGTGAGGTCCAATCTGCAGGCGTCCTGATGATTACCGACAGAGAAGCCTTAAGATTCTGCGACACTGCGGCGAAAAGGCTCGCCCAGAAAGCCAGTTCCCTTTCCCGGAAACAGATAAGCACAGAAGCTTCAGTGGCAACGATGAAAACTATCGTTAGATTATATTAATTAACTTTGATTAGATAATAATTATTAACTTGGACGACTGCGCCGGGCGGCCGTGAGAACTAAGATGGACAGGGCGCTAAAAGACTATTGTAAATAGTCTAGATACCTGCTAGGTTCGGGAAATCCAGTGTCATATCAATCACTTGGATGATGGATAGTGCTATTTCTATCCCTGTGGCCACCCCGGGTGAACCGTTCGGCGCGCGCTTTACTTCGGAAAAGTAAAGGAGGAAATCAAAGGCGTCACATGGCCTCAAATAAATGCCCCCGGGTAGGACCGGGGGCGGGGTGAAACTAGGACGTACATCCTGCGTCTGACATTACCCCCTTTTGTGGCCCACGTCCACCCCAGGCTTAACGAAGCCTGGGGTGCGGGCACCTATTGTCCAAAAGAGGCGGTTATGAGAACTCAGTTACCTACCCAAGGAGGCCGCGCTGCAGCGCAGCCCCGATACCTTGTTTTGCCATCCCACACGACGTTGGCGGTTCCTGACGTCCTGCTCAACCCCCATCAACCCTACGCCCTGCGACCGGTACGCGTGGTCCAGGACTCAACCCGTGATCCGGAGGAAGCCGAGGTATCGGCCCTCAAGGGATTTGCCCTGTTCAATCGCCGTAACGGCGCCTTGGAGCGCTTGTTCGTGCTGGAAGAGCGCGGCGGCTTACTGGAGTGGATGGTGGCCAACACCCCGGGCCGGTCCTGCATGGAACCACCCAAAGACGTGACGGTGGGTGCGGGGGTGTATCCATGAAACCCAACCCCGACTTCGCCATGCCCGAGCAGTTGGAGTATCCCCGCCCCTACGCGAGTCGACCACTCTCGCCGCGCGAGCTCAAGAAGCTGGACGTCTACTCCTACCTCTCGCCCAAGGAAGGACGGCTTGTCAGGGTGGTGGGACTCTCCTTGATCGTGGCCTTGCGACTGGAATTCTCCCCGGACGTCTCCAGCTATGTCGAGCGTCCGCGGCGACTGATCTGCAACGGCCAAGCCCATGAGCTTTCGTTCTGGTACCGCGAGCGTAACGGCCGCGAGCGTTGCGTCATGGTGGTGCCTCATACGTCCAGTTCGGTGGACCCGACGGGCCGACGACAGCACCGCCATGCGCAACTCTTGCTAGAGGCAGCAGAGAGCGCAAGCGTACCGCTGCGCTTTGAGGGCGAAGCCCAGCTACTGGAAGAGAAGCCCCAGAGTCAGGCACGGCTTCGCATGCTGCCTATGGTGCAGACCGCCATGCGACTGAACAACCGACTCCCGCTGCGTCAACGCATTCTCGAGTTCGCAGGCCAACTGGAACGCTTCCGTCTGAGTCAACTGATCAAGGCACTTGAAGGCTACGCCCCGGCGGACGTGCGTGCCATCGCCTGCGACCTGATCCATATCGGACGCCTGCAGGTGGACGTCAATGCAACGCTCTCAGATGGCTCGCTCATGTGGAGGACGGCACCATGAAGAACACTCTTGAGGTCCCTGATAGCGAACTTTTGACGTGGGCCATGCCGGATCGTATGTCCGTCCAGAAAAAGCACAGAGAAGCATTCGATAGGCGAGTCAAAGCATTGGGCGCGGTATGGGCAGGCACCAGCGTGGCGTTCGCATCAAAGCAGCACGGAGTTGACCGTGCAACGCTAGCGACGATGATCGAACATGCTCCTACCTTGGCTGACGATGGCAAGCCGAAGGGCTTTCGGGTGTGCTTGCCATACTTTAGGCATGGCAACTCGCCCTCGCCTAAAAGCAAGACAGTCCCGAGTAAAGCGCGGCCGCACGCGCTCAATCAGCTGCTCACGAGCGTAGGCGACATCGCCGACTTGGTGACCGGCTACAAAGGGCAATTGCCCATCCGCAACGAACGCTGCGCAGCGTTTGAGGCCCTTTTCAAGCGGTTCAAGGCGGTTCTCAGGCAGCACGGACTGGTACAGGACTACCCGCTGAATACTCCGGACAAAGGTCGCCGGGCATTGCTGAAGTACTTCAAGCGCCAGCGCGCCCATTGGCTTACTGACCAACTGGCCTTAGCGGAGGAGGACGAGGGGTTGCCTGACTTTGCCAAGCAGTTGGCGGACAGACCCATGGACCGCGTTGAGTTCGATGGCCACAAGACAGATGTGGAGTGGCATGCACTGATTCCGCTGGCAACAGGCGGATGGATGAAGAAGCTCATCAGCTGCATCTGGATACTAATCATCGTTGACTGCGCATCGCGAGCGATCTTGGCTTGGAATCTGGTTGTGGGCGCTAACTACAACCGTTTTGATGTTCTGCGCACGTTCGCAAGTGCGCTGACTCCGTGGCATCCCGACGGCTCGCTGCATCCAGACCTGAAGTACGCCCCTGGAGCTTGGATGCCCAGCATGGTCGAGTCGGCAGCTCAGATCCCTCGCGTTGCGCTGATCGCCATGGATAACCATCTTGCCCACATCAGCAAAATGGCGACTCAGAACCTCGGCTCAGATCAGCTAGGTACAGTGAATTTGGGTGTCGCCGGCATTCCGGAAGGCCGTCCAATTGTGGAGTCTTTGAACAAGCGAATAGAAGAATTCTGTTTGCGGTTCATCGCCGGCGGCTTCAAGCCCAGTCACACGCTTGGCGTCAGTGCCAAAGCCACCACGAGTTGAATCCTGCAGACCACCCCATCGATCTTGAAATGCTGCAGGCAGCGCTGGATATCTGGGTGAGCGCCTACAACGTCACCCCGCAAGAGGAACTGCAGCAGCACTCACCGCGGGATGTATTCGACGCGCACGTGGCTCATGGCGGATGGATCGGCACCTCCTCGCTCACTTCCTCTGACAGAGAGGAACTGCTAACCATTCGCATCACCCCGACGTTGCGGGCATCCAAGTCCGATGGCGGTCTTCCGGTGGTTAACTGGGCGAATGCGCGATACCGCTCTTCCAAGCTCAGGAAGCGACACGACCTGATTGGCAAGAAATTCAAGGCCACGGTAAATGCCGACGACATCCGCACGATGTCCTTGTGGGATGAGGACGGAAACAGGCTTGTGATCCTGCGGGCGCTTCCTCCCTACGCGGCCTCCCCTCACACGTTGGAGATGCGGCGGCGCATCGAACGAGGCAAGTCCAGCGGCCTGTACCAGATCCCCGCAGGCGCTGATGCGATCGCCATCTACAACAAGTTCGTTCGAGAGAAGGCGGCAAATCTGCAGTGGGCCACAGACGAGTTTGTAAGGCAGAGCATGTTGGAAAAGCCTGGCCCCAGCGGTGCATCTCCGACGTACGGAGGAGCCGTCAAAGCACCTTCGAACACGTTCAGGGGCTTCAAGCCCTTCCACGGCACGGTAACGCTGACCTCGCCAAGAAGAGACAGCAAACTGCAAATGCAGGTGAGCCCGCTACGAAGCCGCTGCAGTTAACTCGCTTCCTTCTCGAACGAACGGCTGCTTTGGAATCTGAGCAACTACTGATCATCCAAGGTGAGGCACGATCCGGAAAAACCGGCCCCTTGTTTTTGCGTGGTGGGAGACGCCTATGAACGCCAACCTCCAGCCTGATCCTATGGTCCAAGCGATCGTCCAGGCAATGCACACCCTGGATCGCCCAGTGATCCCTACCCGCCCTTCGGACCGCCTCACTGCGGACGTAGCTCTGGCCATGGAAGCAAAACACAAAGGCCTGCTATTGCGTGGCAATGGGCGCGTCGGGAAGACCTTCGCCGCGCGCATGCTCGCCCAGACGTATCAATGGCGGCCCTATCCGCTCAGCGTTTTTGAGATGAGCTACGGAAACCCCGGCACGTCCACGGAGTCCTACTTCATGAACTGGGGCATCGCCTCCGCCGGTCTGAAGATCATCAAGGCAGCCAGCGGGCCGGACATTGTCGCGAGACTGTGCAATCACTTGGTGGCTCGCACGGCAATGCATGAAGAAAAGATGATCATGTTGATATGTAACGAAGCCAATCGCTTTGAGATTGAGGAGTACAATCACCTCGTCACGCTCGACAATGAGCTCGAGGGACAAGGCAAGCACCTGTTCGTCCTGCAAGTGAGTCAACAGGACGCAGATGTGGGCTGTCAGCAGGGGCTGCCTACGAAGTTCCCTTCGCACATCACAGGCCGTTTCATGATGGCTGAACATTCCTATACGGGCTTGCTGTGGGATAAGCCGAAGGATGAGCTCGACGAGCCGTATGACGACGACGTAACTATGGCTCTGCGCGAGTATGACCACGGCAAAGCCGCTTGCTCGGCCTACTTCCTTCCGAGGGCGTCACAAGAAGGCTGGACGCTGGCTTCGCAGATTCGGGACATACGAGAAGAAGTCGGCGAACTGCGAGCGAAGCACAACCTGCCGACCTTGGCCCCCTGGCCCATGAAGACCTTCGAGTGCTTTGTCTACTATCTTCTGGTCCGGGCAACGCAGAAGAATCCGAACCTCACACATTTCACACGTGATGACATTCGTGACGCGCTCCGGTTCTGCGGCTACATACAGCTTGAACTTTCGCTTTACCCGGATCGCTAGCGATGGAACTACAGGCCCATCCCTCAAGCTTCGTGGGTGGCGATATGGGGGACGCCCCGTACATCTCTGATTTTGGGGCGTTCATCCGTGTTGTCCGTCTGAATCGCCTGCTCCCGCGGGATTACTTCGCTGCTTTCGGGATGCGTGTCAGGCGTCGGGATGACCTTTCGGCCATCCTGACGTTCTCACAGGCGCGTCGGACGCAATTTTGGTGCTCCATCGGAATCACGCCGCCTCCTACCGCTTCCCTGGATACTTGGATTCCGGCCAAGGGAGCGGTTTCGGTTCTCGAACAGGGCTGGCTTTTTCGGTTTTGCCCTGAGTGTCTTCGCCAAGCCTATCACTGCAACTTGATGCAGATGCCTTGGATCGGCCAATGCCCGGTTCACTCTGTTCCGTTGCGAACTACGTGCCCTCAGTGCGACGCCAGTGTAGATACGACCGGAGAAAGCGGTAGACGGTTAATGGTTTGCGCTTGCGGCTACGACCTGGTCGACGAGCGCTTGGCGTGCCGCGGCAATTACCTCATGCTACCTGACCTCCAGAAAACTGTTTGGCCATACTTGGACTGGGCCCTCCAGGCACGAGCACTGAAGCGAGTGATCGCGCCAGCCCAAGCAGCGGACCTTAGTCCGCTCGTTAGGCTTATGGACTTTCCTGCATGCTTCTCACAGGGTGCGCCAACGTTCATAGGCGTGAGCAAGCCGCATCTCCGCGAGCTGAGAGTGTCAAGACGCACGTCTGTAGACGACACAGCGTCTGCACGGATGCGACTTGAAGCTTTGGCCTCCAGCGACCCTGGCATCGTCGAGATACCGAATGCCATGCTCGGCAGTCTTCGATCCACAGCCACGGCATTGATACGCAGCCTGCCTGAGCGTGCGCTGTCGCGCGGCGAGCTTGCCCTGTTCATGGGCTTCGGCGTTGATGTCGACGATGTACTGTCCACGCCAGCATCACGCAAGGCGTTCGTCGACATCGCCTACCTGCCGCCTCACCACGTGGCCGGAAAGTACTTCCTTAGCTTTCATGCGATGGACAAGATCGCTAGTCACACTGCCCATTCGGTGATGGAGCAGGTGCTTGGCGCCGGCTACGGTACTAGGGTCAAACTCGGTGCGGCGGAAGCTGACGTGCCGCTTGCTTTGCTGACCGTTGAAGCGATCTTGCTACGTGCCTACTCTGAGGGGATGCGCACGGTGCTGGCTAAGTAAGTCAAAGGCATGGCTTCGAGCCGGAAAACTCGCCCGCGTTCGAGTGTTCCCTGGATACTTCTAAGTACCGATAACGGAAGGCTGTCGTCGACACGGATCGCTTGGTTTCCAAGGCGAACGAACGCTCATTCAAGCTTGGCCGAACCAAGCGCTGGGAGCTGAACTTGCTGTGCAGCTAGCGCGCTGACAAGTGCGGCTATGTCCGCTACCGACCATTTGACGCAGAGCTGCTGGTAACTTTGGTCCTGCGGAGCGGGGCTGCGGGAACTTTTGGGCCTAGAACCAGCACTGCTGGAAGTTGTCGTCTCCGTCCAGAACCCAATCTCAAAGAGGTTCCAGATAAGACCCGTTGCTATTCAATTACTTGCTTAGCCGCTACTTCTCGGTCGTGCGCACTCCTAAGGATTCGGGGGAAATTGAGGCATGAGCGACACCTACAACCTGGACAGCCGTCCACGGTGCTGGGAACCGGGAACGCAATGCCCGGACAGCTGTGCCAGTGACCACTACCGGCGTGTGGTCAACAACCACGTTGCTCTGACAGGCCCATGGGCTGGTTGGCGACTGGCAGGACGAGATCTGGTCGCCCCAAGCGGCGAAAGGATCCCAGAACGCAGCAATGCAGCTGATTTACGTGACGCGACACGGAAAAGGAACGCTGCACGAAAAGCGCGTCAACAGTCGATGGTCAAGGTTGTTGTCGTGGACCGGGCGAATGGCGAGAACGCCACTTCAGAACGCGGGCTGTGTAACGCCGTCAACGCAGGGGCAACGCCCCTGCACCCCCTATTTGCAAGCGTTATGGACGGCGTTGTCATAGGCACTGGAAAGAGCAAAAGAGCGCCTAGTTCCTGCTGCGTTGTAAACAGCATCTCGTTGCCGCTTAGCACTCTCGCAGGCGTAGCTCGAACCCGTAGTGCGGATCGTCGCTCCTGTAGCGCGACCACCACCGCCTCCGCCAACAGAAGCAACGTACGGGCGCTGTGCCGCACGACGTGCCGCAACTTCACGCTCCATCTGGGCAAGCCGAGCGCGTAGGTACGGGTTGTCCTGATCTGGGACAGCTTCCCAAGCTTTCGCCGCTGGACCGTTCGCGCATGGATGAGACTGGTAAGAATCCGGCTTTCCACGCTCGACGCACTTGTAGACCTGTTGAGCACCCGCGCTGCCAGACAATGCAAGCAAACTGGCTACAAAAATTCCCCTGTTCATCCCGGCTCCCTGCTGGACATGAGCCAACATCATACAAGGAGAAATAGCGACCAATTTAGTGACGGATCACGTAAATATTGAAAGCAGCCCGATATGGGCAACGTAATAAAAATAGGACGCCCAACGCGTTCTTGGCACTCGCAGATCCAGCTGGCCAGCTGCCATCACCGGTGATGCCTGACCACGCTCCCGGCAACCTCCGCCTGCGACGGACGCAATTCGGGCACTGTGGCCTCCGCTGCTGCCGTCAACAAATGTTGACATCTCGAAAATCGTCAACTATTGTTGACGAAATGAAGCTACCAAAGATGCTACCTGACCCCGACAACAGCGCCGATGCGCTGGCGGCTGTCCTTGCATTGCGCCAGCTGGCGGACGAGCTCGAGGCGAGTTCGGTGCACGCGGCCCTGCGCGCTGGCTGGTCTTGGTCCCAGATCGCCGAGGCCCTCGGGGTCTCGAAGCAGGCCGCCCATAGACGCCTTTCCCATCTCCAACCCACGGCAAGGGAGTAACGCAACCATGCTTACAACGTTCAGACGTCATCTGCAGGACTCCCAGATCCTCGCGTCCCTTTGCAGTGCCGCGGAGGAGATCGCCCGTGGCCACGGCCACGCGAAGCCCGGCTCTGAACACTTCGTGCTGGCCGCGCTTGGAATGGCGGACAGAACCACCATCGAGGCATTCAAACGACTCTCGCTGACGGAGCAGGATTTCCTGGGCGCATTGGAGTCGCAACAGAAGGCAGCACTTGTATCCGTTGGCATCGCTCGGCCGGCAACGTTGTCCCGGCCTTTCGCCGATGCATTGCTCCCACCCAAAGCACGGTTGTACGAAGCCGATGCCTCAGGCCAATCGCTCGTTCAACGCCTGGCGGACTCCCGCGCTGCGCGGACCAGGCGCAACCTGCTCGGTGCAGATGTCCTGCTGAGCGTCGCACAGGAGTCGCATTCGCGTGCTGGCCGCGCCTTCCGCGCACTTGGGGTCACCGCACAGCAGATCACCGATGCGGCGTCAGCTGCCATCACCTCGCACGCGGCGCAACCTGACCAGTCCTGAAGACACCGCCCCCGATGCCGAGGGCTACCGGCAGTCCCGCAGCAAGCGTGAAAGGAGTTCTGTCGTCTATCAGCAAAAGCAATTCATATCAAACTGGAAGCGAACAAATGCCGTTCCCGGTTGCTACCGTTTTTAGAGCCATCGAACCAATATAGATGCGGCATAGCTTTTGGTGCGCAGACGTGGAGGAGCGGTCAGGCTATTCAAACGCGTGATTGTATGCGGCCTCGGGAATTCCTTTCGAGCTTGCTAGCCGGTACCAGTGCGATGCACGCTTGTCGTCTTGATCTACGCCATGGGCACCATCACTATACATATTCGCCAAATTAATCTGAGCCTCTCCGTTCCCCAACCTAGCCGTACGCAAAAAGAGGCTGGCCGCCAGTTGGTAGCGACCGGCCTCATAAGCGTCACATCCACCTTCAAGAAGACTACGAGCAAGTTCATTCTTCATAGCATCAACCCAACTCAAGCTGCAAATAAATCAATTAGAACAAACCGCATAGGTTGGAGAAGGAACATCTAAATCTTCACAATCATCAGGAAATATCTCGCAAAGGAGCTGACAGGAGCCTTCATCTCCGTTTTTACAAGCCACCATGAGGGCGAGTTTCAGAGCTAGTAGCGGCCCAATCGCTTTAATATATGGCGGCTTGCGCTTGTATGTCTTCTTGCCAGTCTGCCCATCCTTTTGCCGGTACTGCTGCTGTCACACGGCAGCGGTGGCAGTGCTCGCATGATGGGCTGGCTCGGCACAGCCCTGGCGCACTCGGGGTATGTAGTGGTTGCGGTGGACCATCCCGGCAATAACGGTGTGGATGCGATGACCGAAGCCGGAAGTATTCTGGCGTGGAACCGGGCCGATGACCTCGCTGTGGCATTGGCTGCGGTGCAGGCCGACCCCGTGCTGGCTCCGCATGTGGATGCGGGTCGGCTTGGGCCGGTGGGATATTCGGCCGGCGGGTTCACCGCGCTGGTGGCTGCCGGCGCGAGGCCGGATATGTCCCGGTTGGCTGCCTTCTGTAAGGCATCGCCTAAGGATGGTGTATGCATGCCACAAGTCGAGAATCCGGAAATGGCCCTTGAGCGGTGGATGGCGGCGGCCGCTACGCCGGTGCTGGCACCTTGGGTAGCAAGGTCGGCGGAGGATCGCCGCATTCCCAACGTTCGCGCTGTGTTCCTGATGGCGCCAGCAATCGTGCAGGCGTTCGAGCCGGGTGAACTCGCACGGTTGGAGGCTCCGCTGTCGGTGGTTGTGGGTGAGTCCGATGCGATTGCCCCGCCCGCCAGCAACAGCAAGGTCATTGTCGAGGCGAACGACAATGCACGACTTCAGGCACTCCCCTTGGTAGGTCACTACGACTTCCTTGCAGACTGCACGGAACTGAGCCGTGAGCGGCTAGGAAAGCTGTGCGAGGTGAATGCCGACAAGCAGGTTACGCATCAGGCAGCGATCCAGCAGGCCAGGTCGCTGTTTGATTCCATGCTTCGGTAGCTGCACATCTGGAGCTGGGTTTGGACCATTGTCTGCATTAGGTCTGGTGTTCCGAGCCACCCCGACAAATCTTCCTAATCCCTTCCCTTCCGATGACGCTCTGGGCCAAAAGTATCCAATGTCGGCCCCGGAGCTTGATGGGATGTTGGCGGATGATTCATTGGTACCCACCGACGAAGTTGTGCAGCGCGTTGGTCTCGGCACTACCAAACTCGCGTGCTTTCCCCGCATAGTGCAGTCCCCAGCAGGCGAGCCTTTCCCTTGAGCAGCAGTGTCCGTCAGCCATCGTTTCTGCTTACTTCCAAGGATCTGTTCTGGCCTTTGCAGGTCGGGGGCTGGCTGGCCTACTTTGTACTGCACTTCCTGGCGGCCATGGGCGATGGGCGGCCATTGAGTTATGTGGTTGCGTCCGTGTCAGTCAGCTTGTGCGGGTTCGTGACCACTAGCGTGCTGCGATTGGGCTACCGTTGGTTGTGGGGCAAACCCCTGTCGCTGATGATCCCGGCCGCTGTGCTTATGCTGTTGGCGGCAACGCTGGTGCAGATGAAACTGCATGTCACCATTACCTTCCAGTATTGCGACGATTGCCGGATCCACAGCCTGTTCGGCTATCTGTGGTATTTCGCGTCCACCTTGTACGTACTGCTGTCCTGGAGCGGCCTGTACTTCGGTATCAAACTGGCTCAGCACCTGCAGCGGCAGAAGGAAGCCGCGCTGCTTGCCGCCAATGCGGCCCATGCGGCGCAGTTGAAGATGCTGCGCTATCAGCTGAATCCGCATTTCCTCTTCAACACGCTCAATGCCCTTTCCACGCTGGTGCTGGATGACCGGCGGGATACCGCGTACCGCATGATCCGTGACTTGTCCTCGTTCCTGCGGCATTCGCTGGAGTCTGACCCGGAGCAACAGGTGACGCTGCATGACGAAGTAGAGGTACTAAATCTCTATCTGGATATCGAACGCCTGCGGTTTGGCGATCGCCTGTGCGTGATGGTGGATATCGCGCCGGATGCGGCCACTGCACGGGTTCCCAGCCTCATCCTGCAGCCCTTGATGGAGAACGCCATCAAGTACGCCGTATCCACCCAGGAAGCGATCAGCCATATCGAACTGGTGGCACGTCGGGACGGGGACTATCTGGACGTGCACCTACGCGACGATGGCCCGGGACTTGAGGCCACCTCAGGCAACGGGGGCGTTGGTGTTGGCTTGAGCAATACCCGCGAGCGTCTACGGGTGATCTACGGCGAGCGGGGCCTGCTGCACATTGCCGATCGCCCCCCTCGGGGCGTCGACGTGCTGCTGCGTCTGCCCTTTGTTACCCAGGCTGAGCATTGAGATGACCCGCATTCGCGCCCTGATCGTCGATGACGAACCCTTGGCCCGGCGTGGTCTGCAATTGCACCTGCAGCGCCATGCCGATGTGGAAGTGGTCGCCGAGGTCGCCAACGGTCGTTTGGCGCTGGAAGCCATTGCCGCGCATCAGCCGCAGCTGATGTTTCTGGATGTGCAGATGCCAGGAATGAGCGGTCTGGACGTGTTCCGCGCTCTGCCCGTTACGCAGATTCCGCTGACCGTTTTCGTCACCGCTTACGACCAGTACGCGGTGGCTGCGTTTGCAGCCAGTGCGCTGGACTATCTGCTCAAGCCCATCGACGACCGTCGATTGGACGAGGCCGTACAACGTGCCCGCGCCTCCTTGGCCGCGCGCAAGGCAGAGGACCATTACGAGCGCCTCCTGAAGCTAGTGACCACGCTGCCCGGCGTGAACCGGGCCGAATTGGATGGGTTGTTGGCTGACGCGGCCCCTACACAAGGCAAGCTGCGCATCCGCGACGGGCAGCAACTGCTCACTCTCCGCCTGGATGCGATTCGCTGGGTGGACGCGGCCGGGGACTACATGTGCATCCATACCGATCAGCAGACCCATGTGCTGCGCTGCACGCTGCAGGAACTGCAGCGCCGCTTGGACCCGCAGCACTTCGTGCGGGTGCACCGCTCGACCATCGTCAATCTGGCGCGGGTGAAGGACCTCCGCCCGCACCAAAATGGCGAGTGCTTCCTGCGGCTGGACTCCGGGCATGAGATCAAGCTCTCGCGCAGCTATCGCGACAAGCTGCAGATGATCGGCGGCCGTCTGGTCGCGGCCCCGTAACGGCTCGTCGCAAAAGAGCCTCGGTTCGTCGCAAGCCGGCAGACAACCCGGCCTGTTGGATCGTTCAATGCGGTGGTCGCCATCACGGCCCTGCATTGGAGAACCCATGACTGTCCTCGCCCTGCTGCTGGGTGCCGCCACCGCCACGGCCCCTTCGCCTGCCCCTCCGGTCGATACCGCTACGTTGGCAGCGATCGAGGCTACTTGCTTCGACTACGTAGATGGGCAACTGGAAGGCAACCCGGAACGCGTGGCGCGTGCCCTGCACCCGGATCTGGCCAAACGCATGGTCATCGGCGACACGCCTTACGAGCGGCTTGGTCTGCGCCGCATGGGCAAGGAAGAATTAGTCGGCCTCACCCGGCAGGGTGCGTTGAAGACACCAAGGGAGCAGTGGGACCGAAGCTGCAAAGTGCTCGACGTGAGCGGTAATGCAGCGTCCGTGCGGCTGGAGACGCCGTGGTTTGTCGACTATTTCCACATGGGCCGGTTCGATGACCGTTGGATCATCGTCAACGCGCTCTGGTACAGCAAGCCCAAACCGTGAGGAGCAAATGGATGAACAGCGCCCGCTTGCGCATCTACTGTCCCTGCCTTGCGTTGTTGTTTGCGACAAGTTGTAGCGCGGATGCGCCTACTGCCCTGCCCCGCTCCGGCGGCCATGCAGCACCTGCGCAGGCATCGCTGCAGCTCCCGGCGGCCGTTGCCGGCAAAGTTGTGCTGGTTGGCGAAGATTGGCTATCCGGCCCACGCAACGACTACAACCTGAGCATGGATGCTGACGAACGGATGCTGGTGTTCGCCCGCTCCGACGCTGACTTCAAGGACGCGCATATCTGGATGGCTCGACGTACGGATGCTGACTGGAGCACGCCGGTTGAAGTTCCATTTTCCGATTCGCGCTACAAGGACTCCGATCCCTGGCTGAGCCCGGATGGTCGGGTGCTGTACTTCGTGTCCAACCGGCCCGTGCCGGGTACTGCCCTCGCCAATGGCAGCCTGGACATCTGGCGAGTCAGCGTGACCGAGGACGGCTTCGGGGCGTTGGAGCATCTCTCCGGTGTGTCCTCGCCCAAGGACGAGCTGGGACCGGAGCTGCATGGGGGCTGGTTGTACTTCAACAGCAGCCGCGAAGGCGGTCCGGCGAAAATGGCGCTGTACCGGGCCCGGGTAAGTAGCAATGAATTCGACGCGCCCACTGCCTTGTCCGCACCGTTCAATGACGGCCGCATACAAGGCGACTTCACACTCTCGCCCGATGGACGACTGGCCTTGTTTTGGAGCCAGCGCGGCGGCGCGTCTGGACTGGACCTGTTTGTCACATGTCGGGCCAGCGACAGCTGGGCCACGCCGGTGCGCCTGCCGCCACCGATCGGCAATGCCGCGATGAGCTTTACCCCGGCCTTCAGTGCCGACGGTCGTACGCTGTATTTCTCCAGCATGCGTATGGATGCCGAAGCAAGGGACACAGCAGCGCTGATGAATGGCCAGTCCAACCTCTATGCCGCGCCGGTCGATCTGGTACGCGCCGCAGTGGCGGATGCCTGCGATGCTTGACTGGAAGCGTCGGAGCGTACGCCCATTGGTCGGATTGTTACTGGCGGCGGCCTTGCCTGCGGCCGCGAGTGAACCTGCCTTGCGAGTGGATGGGATCATCAATGAGGACCTGTGGGTACAGGCGCGGGGGTTTGATGACTTCCGGGTGACCCATCCCTATACCCAGGCAACACCGACCCACCCGACCCGGGCGCTGTTGCTGTCCTTGCCTGAGGGGCTGGCGATAGCGTTCATGGTCACCCAGCCTCCTGGCACTGCGAGGGTCAAGCCGCGCGCCGGTCGCGATGCGGGCATTGAGGCGGATCGGGTGAATGTGGCCGTGGACTTCGATGGCGACGGAAGGCAGGCGTACAACTTCATGGTGACGTTGGGCGGCGCGATTGGTGATGAGTCGATCACCAATGAGAACCGCTTCAACGTCGATTGGGATGGCGTGTGGGACTACGCCGTGCATGAAACCGACCAAGGCTGGTCGGTGGAAATGCTCATCCCATGGACCGTCGCGGCCATGCGCGAAAACACCGGCGACGCGCGCACGATCGGCATCTACTTCGACCGTGTGATTGCCAGCCTCAACGAGCGCAGCGCAAGCCCCGGCACGAGTTTCCTGCAGCCGCGTTATGTCTCGGCATTCACTCCCGTAGAGGTCGTGCAGCACCCCGACCAAGGACGGTTGTCCCTGATCCCCTACGCCTCGTTGTCCAACGACCTGCTCGACGGCCGACTGAACCACCGGTTGGGCGCGGACCTGTTCTGGAAGCCCTCGGGAAAGCTGCAGATGAGCGCGACGCTCAATCCCGATTTCGGTCAGGTGGAAGCAGATGATCTGGTCGTGGACTTCAGCGCGATCGAGGTGTTGTTCTCCGACAAACGTCCCTTCTTCACCGAGAACCAGGGCGTCTTCGATTTCCGGATGCCTGATGCCGGGCGGCTGATTTATACCCGTCGCATCGGCGGGCCCTCGGACGTCGATGGGCAAGCCAGCGACATCGATGCTGCGCTCAAGCTCAGCGCGCATGTCGGCGACTTCCAGTTGGCCACGCTGGCCGCGATGGAATCGGGTTATAGCGAGGACATCGGCCGCACCTTCATTGCCCAACGCGCGTTGAAGCAGTCTGGTGATCTGGGTCTTGGCTGGCTAACCACCTGGACAGACCGACCGGCGCTGAAACGCACTGCGCTGGTCAACGCGCTGGATGTGGGATGGCGTGCAAGTGATCGCTGGTCGCTGAGCGGACAGCTGCTGGCCAGTCGCGTCCTGCAGGATACCCCGGCTTTCGGTTTTGGCGGCTGGCTGCGTGCGGCCTACGTGGGCACACAGTGGGAGCAGGAACTGGAGCTCACCCGGTACGGCGAGGGATTGGATTTCAACGACCTGGGTTACCAGCGCCGTGGCAGTTTTCGCGAGCTGGGGGCGGTCACCACGCGGCGGATTGCCACGTTTGCACCCGCCGACCGGCGCCGGAGCGTCACCTGGCAGATCGAGCCACGGCTACGCTACAACGACGAAGGGTTGCGACTGCCGGCCGAGCTCACCGTCAAACGTACCGCGGCATTGCGTGCCGGCGGTCGCCATGAGAGCGAGCTGAGCTGGACCGGTGACGGCTATGACGACCGGATATCGCGTGGCCACGGGCCGGTGTGGCAGCGTTCGCGCCTGGATACCCTGCTGCACGGCTATACCAGTCCGCGCAGGGGACGCTGGTCGTGGCAGTTGCAGGCCGGGCTACTCAACACCGGCAACGAAGCGTTGGCGCAGCAGTTCAAAGCCAAACTGCGCTATCACCCGCGTGATGACCTGGACATGGGGCTGACCGTACTTCCGCGCCGGTCACGGGACTGGCTGCTATGGCGTGAGAACACGTTGTTCGGTAGCTATCACAGCCGACGGCAGGAAGCGACGATGGATCTGAACTGGTTCCCAGGCCGACGCCACGAACTGCGTCTGAAGCTGCAGTGGCTGGGCCTGGTGGCTGACCAACCGGTCGCCTATCGGCTCGACGCGCAGGGCCAATTGCACAGAAGCCAGGAGAGCGTTGAGGCGTTCACGCTCAGCGAGTTCGGCATGCAGTTGCGGTATCGCTACGCATGGGCGCAGCGGCGTGAGCTTTACCTAGTGTATGCGCGCGGCGGCACTGAATCGCTGTTCTACGACGAGCAGCGCCGCATGCCCGGACTGCCGGCGCTGTTGGCCGACGCGACTGGGCTGCGTGATGCCGACCAGCTGCTGGTGAAGCTACGTTGGGAGTTGTAGTGTTGGGTCCCGATAAACCGCCCCAATCAACTGGTGTTTTCCGTTCCAGCATCCTTGATGACCCTAGACTCGCATTTAACGTTACTGGAAGATCTCGCGCGATCTCTGGAGAACGAGGCGGAAACCCTCGCTGCAGCCATACGTGCAAGAAAATTTGAGACCATCCGACAGGCCGCAGCGCGTGCGTTTGCCTATGCCGGGCAAGCAGATGAAGAAACCGTAGACCGCCTAGTTCGGCGTGCCTGTCAGGCATCGATCACACCAGCAGCAACCAAGACTGAGGCGCAAGAAATCGTTGCCCAATAGGGGGCCTACTATCACCCACAGCATCGGTACTATTCGGCGACCCATCTTGTCTGGGGTCAGACACGAGCGTAAAAGTATCGTCAGGTGACTTAGGGGAGAGGGCATCGATGAATGATGACGCACGACTACTCGTAAATGAAGTCCGCGACGCCCTGCTGAATGGCGAACTTTTCCTGGAGTACCTACCCACGGTCGATCTGCAGAATGGCGGCCGCTGTGTGGGGGCCGAGGCGCTGGTTCGCTGGCGGCGTGGCGAGAAGGTGATCATGCCCATGCAGTTCATTCCATCCATCGAGGGAACGCCTGTTGCTGGGCTGCTGACCTACTGGGTTATCGATACTGTCGAGACTGAACTTGGCGCTTGGCTTCGTCAGCACCCCCATGCTCACTTGAGCATCAATGTGCCTCCGGAAATTCTCGGCCGTGGCGGATTGGAGTATGCCGCCAGGAAATCGCGCCTAATCGATGTGCGTCAACAGATCATTCTAGAGATCACGGAACGGGGGATACCGGATGCCGTGGGGCTAGAGGAGCTTAAGGATCTGGCGTCCGATTCGGTGCGTATTGCGTTGGACGATGTGGGCATGGACGACAGCAACCTGCTCGTGCTGTTCCAAACACCAGTTGACGTATTGAAGTTGGACAAGCGCGTCGTGGATGATATCGATGCGCCTGACTCCCAAGGACTACTGGCTGGACTTTCTCCGCTGATCCGTGCCAGCCAAAGAGTTGTAGTTGCGGAGGGCATTGAGCACCCGGAGCAGGCCAATCTGCTCCGGGACTCCGGTATCGCTTGGGGACAGGGCTGGCTGTACTCCAAGGCGCTTCCCGCACAGGCGTTCATTGCCTGGCACGTAACCCATCAATATGTTCCGTCCGCGCGTTCAGCCCGAATCAGTAAACCGCCAAGTGCCCACATCCGCGGAACTGCGACTGACCTTCCAGAGTGATGTGCACACTCGCGCCAGTATCCAGACCGCGCTGGTCTACACAGGACTGACGCACGATTTCCACGATGATTGCGTGCGGCTTATCACCGGATTTTACTTCTCCGAGCAACACCGACAGCGAGCTTGGCGCATCCGCAGGTTGCCCGCGGTAGAGGAGTGTTCCCTCCATGCGTGTTCCTTCACGAACCAGCTCAATGTCATGGTTGCCCTGCCCCGTCGACCTGATGTTGATGGTCCAGTCTTTGCCACCGCCAACAAAGGCGGGGACTGGGCTCGCCCCTTGCCCAGGAATGCTTGGCCGGAATACGTCTTCCTGCTGGGCATCCACTCCAGAAATCGCTTGGGTTGCACAGCCCGCCGTGACCGTAGTCAGAATCAATGGAACCAAGGAACGGACCATGTTCATGGATTTTCTCCAATCAAAAAAGGCGCTGGATCTTAGGTGAGAGGTATGGAAGTCACGATGAACCGACATGCCGGACGCATATCCACAGTCTCGATGAGCCATTGCCCGTGACAACAATCGCTAAGATGCGACTTGAACCCGGTTTCGCCCTTGTTCCTTTGCCTGATACAAGGCTGTATCCGCCTTCCGGACGAGTGCTCGCCATCCAAGTGCGTCCAGATCCCCTTCGGCGACACCAAAACTCGCGGTAGCCCGAATCAAGGTGCCATCAGGTACTTGAATTGCATATTCCTCCAACGCTTGTCGCAACGATTCTGCCAGGTATCGGGCGCCCAATAGGTCTTCGGATCCAAGCAAGATGAGGAACTCCTCGCCTCCATATCGAGCGACGGTGTCGGTCTCCCGCACAAGACCTTGAAGTAGGCGCGCAATCTGAACAAGCACCTCGTCTCCGACAGGGTGCCCGTAGCGGTCGTTGATGGCTTTGAAATGATCCACGTCCAGCAAAATGACGACACCCCGACGCCGCGGCGTTGGATCCTTGTGACGTTGCCGAACCACCATTTCCAACGCGCGCCGGTTCAGTACGCCGGTCAGACTGTCCGTCTCAGCCTGCGCTCTCAACTCGGAGGTGATGGCTGATCGTTCGAACAACTTGGAACGTAATACTTCTATAGCGTCAAACAGCATCTGGATTTCCGCCACCGGGTGGGTATCGGCCCGCTCTTCACTTGGTGCATCGCGAGCCAGTTGAATGACTCGCTCTTGCGCGATCAGCAAGGGCTTTAGGACCTGTCGGTGCGCGATCCTGAGCGCAACGAGCAATGTCGTCAGTGTGCCCGCCGCAGTAACACCAAGCATCACCAGCCACACGGCGGAACGATCACGGGCTTCCTTGAATCTAAGGATCGATACTCCCAAATAGCCTGCGCGCAGCTCTTCCAAACACCGCAAGGTTGGTACATAGCGCCGGGTGAATTCCGCGGCGGTTACCGAGTAGCGCCCGTCCCGGCGCCCCTCCTCGACAATCTGATTCACCAGCGGCATGGACTCCCCAAAAAACTGGCGTCGCGCGATATCCCACGTGCGGGATAGGTGCGCATTGCTCCTGAAAACAGCCTCATGCCCATCTGCCAGTCGCCAAAGCTCCAGAAGCCGACCTTCGGTTAAAGTCACCTGACGTAGTTGCATGGTTTGCCATGGACCACCTACAGCGACTGGTGCCATGACGCTGGACGCCAGCCGTCCACCGTAGTCTCGAAGCTCTATGAGTACCTGCCCCTGGATCGCGGGAATCGCAGCCTCGCGGTTGGCTGCAACCAATGCGTTGATGCGCGCAGAGTTGTAGTAGTGCAATTGGTCAACCACAGTGAACATCGCTTGGATAACCTGCTCCACTTCCTCCTGGCGGCGCTCATTCAATGGTTTTGCTGCCACCTGATCCACTTGCTTCCGCGCATGATCGAGTTTTTGCCGAACCTGTAGGATAAGTTCCCGCTCATGCTCGACCTGCTCACCATCGGCAAGCATGCCCACCAGTGCATCCAGGACCTGATCAGCCTGGCGACGATGCGTTCGTAGACTCGTGGCCAGCTCGTTTCTGGTTGTTCCGTCTTGCAGGTCAGTACCCAGCAGACCATTCACCGGACCACGCTCAGCGGAGAGCAGGTTTGCGACTTCAAACGCCAGCCTGAGTTGGCACAAGCTTTCTAGATCGTCCTGGGCGGCCTCATAGCGCAGATAGCTCTGCAGCAGTGCAGTGCCGATGATTGGTAGTACGCAAAGGACAAACAACCCGGACACAAGCCAGATTCGCGCCCGTAGCGCACTAGGCATAACGTTCGCGCCCATGATGCCGCCTTGCCCCTTGTTGGGTAGCAATGTCTTGGTGGGTGGCAATGTATCTGCGTTTGAGAACTTCGCCAATACGCCTGATGACTTCACTTCTTCTTTTCGCAAGCTATGTTGCGATGTGACTTTAGCTTGCGTTCTTGATACTTGAAGCGCGCCCGTTGATTCGAGCCAATCAGAAGTAGAGTTTCCCTAGCCAGGAGCTCTGCGTGAAGAAGCTGAAATTGCCATGCCGGGGAAAGCGCCGTCTGCCTGACCGCATTCGAGGGCCGTTAGCCATACCCCCACACTTGGTCGGCAGACTTCATGGCCGGCGCCCTGTGGTCCGGGCGGCGCTTCTGCACCTTCAACGTCAACGACAATTTCAATCGCGAACCACTGAGAATCGAGATTAACACCAATCTGCCGTCGCGACGGGTGGTCCGGATGCTGGGCGGGGTCATGGAACTGCGCGGTACGCCTTGCCGCCTGCGACGGAACGACGCCCCGGAGTTCATCAGTACGACACCGCGGCAGTAGGCCCAGCGACAAGAGGTCGAGCTGCTGCACATCCAGCGTGGCAAGCCCACACAGAACGCCTTCACCGAGCGCTTCAACCGAACGTACCGCACCGGGGCCTTGCACCGCTACGTTTTTACCAGCCTACAGGAAGTCCAACGCATGACGAGGATTGGCCCCACCGTTACAACCACCAGCGACCTCATCACTCATTCGGCAGGCTGTCGCCCGTCGCCTATGCCGTGACATCATCAACCACCTCTGCTGAATAGGTGACTCGGAGAGCGAGGACGCTTCACTGGCTGCGTGGCCTGTTCTGGCGCGCTGGTGCCCTGATTCACATGACGCGACACACAAGAGAAGCGCAGCCGGAAAGCCCGTCAACAGTCGATGGTCGATGCGCCTCCCCCAGCAACCATCAACGAATGTTCCAAACGGCACGCACAGTTCGGTGCTCCTCACCCAAACAGAACCACGCCCCAGACCGCAGAAACCATAAGCAAGGCAATCGCCTGCGCTGCGCTCCCCATATCTTTTGCACGTTTTGAGAGTGGATGAATCTCCAGCGAAATGCGATCGACGACAGCTTCTATCGCAGAGTTCAGGAGCTCCACCAGCAGGCTTATGAGACACACCGCCAGCATGATCGCCCGCTCGACGGAACTGACCTCAAGTACGCATGCAGCCAGAACCAATGCTCCATGCAGGACTAGAAGCTGACGAAACGCCGCTTCACTCCTGAAGGCAGCGATAAATCCGTCCCGTGAGTAGAGAGCCGTATACATTATTCGTCTGACTCCCGATCTCCCATGATCGAACTTCCCCTCCTCCGCAGGTCCCGAGGATTTCACCTGACCTTCTCCTGTCTACTCACGTAGGCACAGCATGCGGAGCTCAGTGTCAGGACTTTGTCAGACCTTCAACCCAAGTGCAGGGGTGTCCAAGAACCTTCCGGGAGGCAAACTTCCATTCGTACCGGATAGCTTCCGTATACCCGCCAGGAAAGGTCAGCAACAGGAACTGTCGCTATTGAGCCAATCTTCCTTGGATGGAATCCCTTTGGATGGCACGGAAGCCGAGCTGAACACCTCCGGCACAGTACCTTCGCTACTTAGGTCGAGCCGCGCATATCGAGCGTGAAGCAACAGCCCGTATCCGAACTCTCCACTGCCATCTGCCAGCCAAGATGCTCGACGATGCGCTGCACGATCGAAAGGCCAAGGCCCTCCCCACTCTGCTGTGTGCCGGGAACGAAGCGCTGAAACTGTCGCGTATCGATGCTTGGGGGCAGACCCGGTCCCGTGTCGGAAATGGTGAGCCGCGTCCTATCCAGGACAATGCGCACCTCGCCTTGATCCGTGTACTGGCAGGCGTTGCGCATCAGGTTCCAGATGACGCTGCGGGCAAGCTCTGCGTTGGTATGCAGCCTGGTTTCCATGACCTTGTCGAACACCAGTCCTACCGGCTTGTTCCCCAGCCAAGGCTCGCAACGCGCCATACACTCCTCTATCAAAGCCAACAACGAGACCTCCGTGCGTGCAAGGCCCTGCGGGTCGCGCGAGAGCAGCAGCAGGCAGGTCAGCTGGCGCTGCATCTCCTGGGTGGTACGCAGGATACGCTGGCTACTCGCGACCAGGTGGCTATGCGCAGGGAGCTGCTGCTCGATCGTCTCCGCGGCACCGGCAATGATCGCCAAGGGTGTGCGAAGCTCATGGCTTGCATCACCGACAAAGCACCGCTCGCGCTGGAGGAACTGCTCGGCTTCGTCGCTATGCTGCGCGAATGCTCGGGCCAGCACCCCGATCTCATCGCGTGCGTCCTGGAACGGAAAGGGCATTTGCTTGGTCTGAACCGCCTCTGCCAGCCGGGTGATCGGGGAGATTACGCGCGCGGCAGTTACGCGACCGATCCAGAACCCGCAGAAGATGCAGAAAAGTATGACAACTGCTGCATATCCATCGATCACGTGCTCCAGGTACGCATACATCTGCGCATCCTGCTGGAGGTAGTAGCGCTCGCCGTCCAGATCGAACACGAGCAGATGCCAGGCATCGGCTTCCTCGACACTGTGGTAGCCCGGACCAAACCGACGCAACCCAACCGGAACCGAGGTGGAGTCATATAGCCGGCTGCCTTCGCGCAAACTCGGCCGAATCCCATTGGCCAGGCCCTTCTCCAACTGTTGCGCCTGCTCTTGCAACCCTTTGGAAATCACGTACGCCCGCAGATCGTCGTAGTCCAACTGCTCGGCAGCGATCACCACTCCCATGACCCCCACCATCAGCAGCACGAATGTGATGGTGATGCGCGTTTTGAGCGTCATCCTGCGAACAAAGGAGCCCATGATCATCTTCAGCCCGCCCACCTTTACTGGGCCACGTCCGTTGGGGCCTGCAGACGCCAACCGACCCCGTGCACGGTTTCAATAAGCGCGCTCGAGAATGACTTGTCGATGCACTGGCGAAGTTCATGGATATGTGTGCGCAGCGCACCGCTGTCGGGCGGATCATCACCCCAGAGCAGGTACTCCATTTCCCGCTTCCTGACGACATCCGGCGCTGCCCTTATGAGGCATAGCAACAGCTTATGCATGCTCGGCGTCAAGGTGACCACTCGTCCCTCCCGCATGGCAGTGGGCACCCGGCTGTCGACCTGCAAGTCAGCCCAGGTCAGAGAACCCTGCACCTGCCTGCCCTGTGCACGGCGCACCAGGGCCTTGATGCGTGCATCAAGCTCCTTGAGCGAGAACGGCTTGATCAGATAGTCGTCTGCGCCCACCTCCAGCCCTTGTATCCGGTCGTCCACCGGGTCCCGGGCCGTGAGCATCAGAACCGGCACGGGGTCCTGGAATTCCTGGCGTAGCCTGCGGCACAACGCCATGCCGTCCAGCCGCGGCAGCATGAGGTCCAGCAGGATGGCGTCATAGTCATTCTGTGTCGCCATTCTCAAGCCAGTCGCGCCATCGCGGGCATCGTCCAGCACGTACCCCAGGGGCTCGAAGAAGGCGTACAGATTGGCCACAAGCTCCGGATTGTCCTCGATGACAAGCAAGCGCGTCACGGCGGTATCGGCTGACAACTTCCTGACAATAGCTTTCTGAGACTGCGCGGACTTTCTATTCATTGGAACCGTGCGTGCTTCATCGTCTGACATCCCTGTGCCTGCATCCCATCCAACTTGGTTGGATAGCCGCACTCTTCTTCGCCAGTATCGGCAACCCAGCCCTTTGGAAAACGCTCGCGGCCACGATTGAGATCCATGACCCGCATAGCTTTTTCTTCTTCCTGAGCGTTCCGGTGTTTCTTTTCTTCGCCTTCAACCTTCTGTTGGCGCCGATACTGATCCTTCCCTACCTGCGCAAGCCGTTGCTGGCAACGTTGATCATCATCAGTGCCAGCTGCAGCTACTTCATGTTGCACTATAACGTACTGATCGACCGCAGCATGGTTCAGAACTTCTTCGAGACGAACCAGGCAGAACTGGCGTCCTACTTTTCGACTTCGTTGTTGCTGACAATCATCGGGCTGGGCGTACTGCCCGCGACAATGATCGGCCTGTGCAGGACCAGGAGCGCCAGCTTGCCGCGGACCGCATTTTGGTGGACCGGGAACATCGTCCTTTCCGCGATCGTGCTTGCCACCATTTCGCTGGGATTCTACAAGGACTATGCGTCCCTGCTCCGCAACAATCGCCATATCCGGGATTTGGTGCTTCCGTTGAATGTTGCGCGCCATGCGCATGGCTACCTGACCAGCCACCACGATGCAAAGCGGCAGCCGCTGCAACGCGTAGGCGAAGATGCCATTCGTCCCCCGCGTTCGCCCGGTTCCCGGCCAAAGCTGGTCATTTTCGTGGTCGGCGAGACCGCGCGGGCAAAAAACTTCCAGCTCAATGGCTATGCACGCCCGACCAATCCCTCGTTGTCCCGGTACCCGGACATCATCAGTTTCAGGAATGTCTCGTCTTGCGGGACAGCCACGGCCATCTCCGTTCCCTGCATGTTCTCGGGCATGGGCCGTGCGGACTACGATGCCGCACGTGCCATGTCCGAGGAGAACCTGCTCGACATCCTGCAACGCACAGGCATCCAGATCCTGTGGCGCAACAACAACAACGGTGGTTGCAAGGGTGTATGTGAGCGCATCGTCACCGAGGACATGCCGCGCATGAAGATTGCCGACGATTGCCCGAACAAGGATGGAACCTGCCATGACAGCGTGCTGCTCCATGGCCTCCGCACACAGATTGACGCCATGCAAGGAGACGCTCTGGTGGTGCTGCATCAGCTCGGCAGCCACGGGCCGACCTACTTCGAACGCTATCCGCAGCACAATCGGGTCTTCACCCCGACCTGCGACAGCAACCAGATCCACAGGTGCAGCAAGGAAGAGCTTGTGAACACCTACGACAATACGTTGCTGCAGACGGACGAGATGCTCGGTCGGACCCTGGCGCTGCTGCAGCACTATTCCGTCGAGCGTGACGTGGCGCTGGTCTACGTGTCTGACCACGGGGAGTCATTGGGCGAGCGAGGCATGTACCTGCATGGCACGCCATATGCGATCGCACCCCGCGAGCAAACCCATGTACCGATGATCATGTGGTTCTCGCCGCAGTTCCTGCAGAACGCAGCTCTGGACCATGCTTGCGTGCGTGGGAGCGCTTGGCGCAACGCATACAGCCATGACAACGTCTACCACTCGATGCTGGGGCTGTTCGACGTCCAAAGTCAGGTCTACCAGCCTGCCCTCGATGCCTTTGCTCCCTGCAGGACCTAAACAGCCCTCCGGCGACATGCCTGCGATAGACCAGCAGATCGGACGCCGTGCTTCAGTCGACCGCAAGCAGGTGCAGGCGACTGTCGCGAGCGCAGCTTCCGTGAGCGGGGCCATGCCCGCTCCGCCTGACGGCATGCGTCTGCACCTGTCGGGGATTGGAAGAAGGCACCGAGACAGAACGGGCTCTTCCCTACCCCGATAACCTTCTCTAACCAACGCTGCCGCAACCTCTGCAACCCCTCGAGAGCACAACTTGAGCAAAGGTACCGGGAAGATCGATTCATTGAACCCCCAATCCACATCGCAAGCACTACGCTTGTATGCCTACAGCGGCTTCGCATGGCTGCAAGCTGAAAGGATCCTAGCCGGGTTCTCTGGCTATTTGATTGCGCTTTTTTCAGGCCGGCGCCAGCTTGGCCGCGCGCGCCCGAACTAGCTGCGAGCGCGGTATTGCTCTACCCATTCCACGGACTGGGCGATGCCGCCGAATGGGAATATGTGCAGGCTCACGGCTCCATGTGCGTCTGTCAGCCCGCTGGCCAGACGGTCGACAAACCGATCCGGCCCCGCCGTTCCGAACAGCTTGCCAATCGAAATGCCGTACTTGGACCAGATCGACGCGCTAGCGCTGACGCCGCACATCGCCGCGTAGCGGGCCAACACCGCAACCCCTGCCGGGCCTGGCATGCCCACGCGCACCGGGTAATCGATGCCGCGCTCGCGCAATGCTGCCAGCCAGGTCAATACGATGTCGGCATCAAACCCGAACTGGGTGACGATCATCGGCGCCATGCCCCGGTTTTCGATGCTGCGGCACTTGCGTTCAAGCATCTCCCAGCGCTCGCTTTCACTCATCACCGCGTGCCCTTCAGGATGCCCAGCCACGCCAACGAGCTTTATGCCTGAGCGTTCGAGTACGCCTGTTTCAATCAGCGAGGCGCTATCCGCAAACGGACCTTTGGGGCTTGGGGTATCCCCGGCAATCACAAAGCAACGCTCGACACCCGCCTCATCGACCGCACGAGTGATGAACGACTCCAGCTCGACGAGTGAGGCAATTCGCCGCGCCGGGATATGCAACATGGGTTCAAAGCCCAATCCACGAATTGCGGCCGCAGCAGCCAGTCGTGCGCCATTGTCTTCACTCGCCAGGTAGGGAATGAAGACGGTTGAGCCGGTTGCTATCCGGGCAGCGGCTGCAGCAAGCGCTGGAATAGCTTTGCCACTCACTTCCAAGGAATAGTCAGCGGTGATGTTGTGCGTGGACATTGGCATATCGTGATGATTCAAGGGTCTTACCGTGATGCATTTCAAGTGAGTGCCCGGCCCCACTCTTTCTGATCGAACGTTTGAGGCAAGGAGCGGAAGATTGGATAGGGGCAATCGGGATTCAACGAAACGGCTTATCTGCCGACCCTTGCCCAATGGTCGAGGCAGCCACCGCGGTTGAATGCCGGGCCAGTTCGATGAAAGCGCGCACGTAGTCGATGCTGGTGTCCGTTTCACGCGCGCCAAGGAAGATCTGCTTGGCGATGCCGCGCGCGCCAAGCCGCACCGGCACCACGTCCATCCTGCTGGCATACTCCTCAACCAACCAGCGTGGCAGTGCTGCCACGCCACGGCCACTGGCCACCATCTGCACCATGATGTCGGTGGTTTCGATTGCTTTGTGCCGCCGGGGCGTGATGCCCGCAGGCAACAGGAACTGGCTGTAGATATCCAGACGCTCGATGTCCACCGGGTAACTGATCAGGACCTCGCGGGTCAGCTGCTGCGGCTTCACGTACGCCACCGACGCCAGTGGATGGTCCTTGGCCACGACCAGCACCTGCTCGTAGTCGAACACGGGTTCGAACTTCAGGCCCGGCTTGAACAAGGGATCGGGCGTCACCAGCAGGTCGATCTCGTAGCCGAACAGCGCCCCGATTCCGCCGAACTGGAACTTCTGCCGGACATCCACGTCCACATCCGGCCATGCTGCCAGATAAGGCGACACCACCTTGAGCAACCACTGATAGCAGGGATGGCATTCCATACCGATACGCAGTTCGCCGCGCTCACCCTGCGCGAACTGGCTCAGCCGTTCTTCTGCCAGATCCAGTTGCGGCAACACCCGGTTGGCCACCGCCAACAGGTACTGCCCGGACTGGGTGAGCCGCAGGCTGCGACCTTCGCGCAGCCAGATGTCGGTACCCAGCTGCTGTTCGAGCTTGCGGATGCTGTGGCTCAAGGCTGACTGGGTCAGGTTCAGCACGCCCGCTGCGGCAGTCAACGAGCCCTGCTTTTCGACCTGCTGGACGATGCTCAGATGGATGCGCTCAAGCATATTAATGAATTTTCTTCATGGAATCGTGAAATTAAACCATTTTACGTCATGGAAAACCGCAACTAGGATCGAACCTCACCAGCCACTCCATTCAGCTGGCTGACGATCCAGACCTCTTGAAGGCAGACATGACCCACCCTCCCCCACTTCGCGTCGTAGCGGTTTCCGGCGGCCTGCAGCGCCCCTCCAAGGCCGCGGCTCTGGTCGAACATCTGTCGAACCTGATTGCTGCCGAGGTCCACTGCGAAACCCAACTCGTCGAGCTGGGCCAACTCGCCTCTCACCTTGCCGGTACGGTCAGGCGCAGTGAGCTACCCGATACGGTGGAGCTCGGTCTGTCGGCAGTCGAGCAGGCGGATGTTCTGGTGGTGGCCACGCCGGTCTACCGCGGCTCCTACACGGGGCTGTTTAAGCATTTCTTCGATTTTGTCGACCAGGATGCGCTGATCGACACGCCTGTTCTGTTGGCCGCCACCGGCGGCAGTGAGCGCCATGCGCTGATGATCGACCACCAGTTGCGGCCACTTTTCAGTTTCTTCCAGGCACGCACCTTGCCGCTGGGCGTGTACGCGACCGACAGGGACTTCGCGGGCCACGAACTGGAGAACAAAGACCTGATCCTGCGCGCCAAGCTGGCGGTCGAACGCGCGTTGCCGGTGCTTGAGCTGGCCCGTCGCACGGCAACAAGCGCCACCAGAGCCATCGCCGCAGCCTGAAAGCAAACTCCCCCACAGAATCAGCATGACGCTGTGCTGGCCCATATCCGCAGAACCTACGGTAGCGCATCGCAATGAAAGAAAACTTTGAATTCAGCATCAAGCGCATCTGCTTCGACGAAAACTACCAGCCATTGGACAGTACGCGGCTGACAACCAACTTCGCCAACTTGGCGAGGGGTAACAGCCGCCAGGAAAATCTGCGTAATACGCTGAAGATGGTAGACAATCGGTTCAACAGCCTCGCCGATTGGGACAACCCGATGGGAGATCGCTATGCAGTCGAACTTGAAATCATCTCTGCCGAAATGAACGTCTCGGGCGTAGGCCAGACCGATGCTTTTCCGCTGATCGAGATATTGAAAACAAGCATCGTTGACCGCCAGACCAAGACACGTATCGACGGAATCGTAGGAAACAACTTCTCTTCCTATGTGCGTGACTACGATTTCAGCGTGTTGTTGCCGGACTACAACAGCAACCGCACCGTTTTTGCCACACCGGATGACTTTGGTGACCTGCACGGAAAGCTGTTCAAGCACTTCGTGAACTCGCTTGCCTACAAGGAAAACTTCAACAAACTTCCAGTGATCTGCATCAGCGCGTCCAGCAGCAAGATCTACCACCGCACTGCCAATCACCACCCGGCACTGGGCGTGGAGTACCTGCAGAACGAGCTGTCCTCAACCGATCAATACTTCGCAAAGATGGGAATGCAGGTCCGCTTCTTCATGCCGCCGGACAGTGTTGCGCCATTGGCGTTCTATTTCTTCGGCGACCTGCTGGGTGACTACACCGATCTGGAGCTGATTGGCACCATCAGCACGATGGAGACCTTCCAGAAGATCTACCGGCCCGAGATCTACAACGCCAACTCTGCGGCAGGAAGTGTCTACCAGCCCAGCTTGAAGCACCAGGACTACTCGCTGACAAAGATTGTCTATGACCGTGAAGAACGCAGCCAGTTGGCGATCAAGCAAGGACGCTTCACCGAAGAGCACTTCATCAAACCGCACCGGCGGACGCTGGAACAGTGGGCCGCCGCCTGCCCGCTCTGATCATCCAAAAGGAACTCGAAACAAATCGCCATGAAGAAATTGTTGCCCACCTCTACCGCCGGCAGCCTGCCAAAACCCGCCTGGCTCGCCCAGCCCGAGAAACTCTGGTCACCGTGGAAGCTTCAGGACGAGGAGTTGCTTGAAGGCAAGCAGGATGCCCTGCGCCTTTCCCTGCACGAACAGTTGCAGGCAGGTATCGACATCGTCAGTGATGGTGAGCAGACACGCCAGCACTTCGTCACCACCTTCATCGAGCACCTGGATGGCGTTGACTTCGAAAAGCGCGAGACGGTGCGGATCCGCAACCGCTATGACGCCAGCGTGCCCACCGTCGTGGGGGCGGTCAGCCGGCAGAAACCGGTCTTCGTCGAGGATGCCAGGTTCCTGCGCCAGCAGACCAGACAGCCAATCAAATGGGCCTTGCCCGGCCCGATGACGATGATCGATACGCTCTACGATGACCACTACAAGAGTCGCGAGAAGCTTGCCTGGGAGTTCGCCAAGATCCTCAATCAGGAAGCCAAGGAACTGGAAGCGGCAGGTGTCGACATCATCCAATTCGACGAACCCGCCTTCAATGTCTTCTTCGATGAAGTGAATGATTGGGGTGTTGTTGCCCTTGAGCGGGCGATTGAGGGGCTCAAGTGCGAGACCGCCGTGCACATCTGCTACGGCTACGGCATCAAGGCCAATACCGACTGGAAGAAGACCCTGGGGTCGGAGTGGCGCCAGTACGAGGAATCTTTCCCGAAGCTGCAGCGGTCCAAGATCGACATCATCTCGCTGGAATGCCAGAACTCGCATGTGCCCATTGACCTGCTCGAACTGGTACGTGGCAAGAAGGTGATGGTCGGGGCCATCGACGTTGCCAGTGACATCATTGAAACCCCTGAAGATGTAGCCAGTACACTGCGCAAGGCGCTCCAGTTCGTGGATGCGGAAAAGCTCTATCCATCCACCAACTGCGGCATGGCCCCACTGTCTCGCCAGGTGGCCAGAGGCAAGTTGCATGCACTCAGTGCCGGTGCCGAGATCGTTCGCCGCGAGCTGCTTGCCTGATGTCTGTAGCCCGGGTACGCACAGCGCACCCGGGATTGGGAATTGACTGGCAGCAGAAACAGGCCTTGGGGTCAGGACGGGGTATCCGTGAAACCGCAGAACCTCGACCTTCCGATGCAAGCCATTGTCAGTCGTACGCACGCCTGTAGTGCATGACAACTGCGCCGTTGCGCAGCGGCGTCGATGAAATCAGCTCCAGCCGTCGCGTACCGGTCAGCCCGCTTTGGTAAAGCGTCGGTCCGTGACCTGTGATCCTGGGATGGACGAGGAACTTGTACTCGTCGATCAGATCCAGTCGGTCCAGCTCGGTAGCGAGCATACCGCTACCGAGGAGCACGCCGGCGGGGATTGCGTCTTTGAGCGCTTGCACGCTCCTGCGCAGGTCTCCGCTGATATGGTGGCTGTTGGTCCAAGGAAACTCCGTTCGCGCCGACGACACAACGTACTTCGGCTTGGTCTCCAGTTTGGTCGCCCAGTCACGCATCGCCGGCGTGGCCTCTTCGTCACCGCGAGCGACCGCCGGCCAGTAGCCCTCCATCATCTCGTAGGTCACGCGGCCCCAGAGCATCGCTCCAGCCTCATCCATAAGGCGACTGAAGAAGGCATGCGTCTCCTCGTCGGCGATACCTTCCTGGTGGTCAATACAGCCATCCAGCGTGATGTTCAGGCTGAAGGTTAGAAGTCCCATGCGAGCTTGCTCAGAGTTGGACGTTCCATTGGATTGTCGCTTGTCGACGAGCACCTTGCAGCACCGAACTGATATCCATGCCGCGATCAGCCAGCGTATCTCGGCCATCTGGGGACGCCATCCAATACAGCTTAAGGCGCCACATTCGATTCCTTGACTTGTTGGGGGGAGCAATTATTTCCTTCTTCAAACCCCCACGTTCGCAGGATGTGTCTGTACTTTCGCCCTGCACTGCGCTGGCTCTGCTCCTTCACTTCCATCGTCACAAGACTCGACTCACCCTTCGTACTGGGACCTGTCAGCAAATTCGTCTCCCGGCCAACAAGCCTCTCTTCAAGCTGTACGCGCCGCCAAGCAGTGCCGTCTACTGACTGGTATTCGATATAGGGTGGTATCGGCCTATCCAGCGCATACCAAGTCTCGCAGTAGTAGAACGTCGCCACGATCGACCATGTTCTAGTTTCTGTGTTGTGATCAAGAAGAACCGGCACGTAGTAATCACGCCATTCGGGTGGAAACGTGAAACCATCCGGGGCTTTGCTGATCGAGATCGACATTTCGACAGGCTCTCTCCAGCCACCTGTCCCGCCAAGCTCCGAGTACGTCTTACCTTGCGCAGTCCGTGCAGCAACGATGACGTGTCCATCAGTGAGCCGGACTTCTTCCAACCATTTCACGCTTGCTCTGTCGCACCCCACAAGCGTCAATAGAGCCAGAAACGCCAATGGGAACCCTGACCACCGCGTGCGA
This sequence comes from Stenotrophomonas sp. STEN022, assembly GCF_056760155.1. Classification (NCBI taxonomy): domain Bacteria; kingdom Pseudomonadati; phylum Pseudomonadota; class Gammaproteobacteria; order Lysobacterales; family Lysobacteraceae; genus Stenotrophomonas; species Stenotrophomonas sp. STEN022. The sequence continues at coordinate 34,944 of NZ_JBRREG010000002.1, read as the reverse complement.
AGAACATTTGATGCAACTCGTTTTAATGAGAGCATGTTCTCGCCCTGCCTCCTCTTGGTGGGGGATTCAGCTATCAATCACAGCGCTGGAACACGACCTTTCCAATCTCAGAAAAACAGCCACAAGACAGATCCACAGCCTCGAGTAGTGGCGGGGAGCTGAAGGGACTGTCAGCTGGTACCTGCATGCATCCAGCCAACCGAACAGGTGAGGATGATCTGCGCCCCGTAGTAGAGCGGCAAGCCCCAGAGCTTATTATTGGCACCCGGCGCCACGAAACGGTTGCGAGCAACGGCGACGTCCGAGATCGCAAATATCACCGCACCAACTGCAAGCATCCATGTTCCAGAAGCTGCGCTTGCCGAGATCGCCAAGGCGCACATCGCAACAATAGCCGTCACGTATGCCGTAACGGCGACGCGATAGAAAGCCTTCAAATGGCCCCAAAGCCATGCGAGAACCGCAATCCCGAGACAGCTCATGAGAACGAGTCCCGCGACCAACGCAGTAACACTGGTAGGCAGGGACGCAAAAGCGACGGCAAAAAACAAATGGGCGAGCAGGAAACTGGCCAGACCAAGCAGGAACAGGCGGCTCTTCTGAGACAAAAGGAATACATCCCCAACCCAACTTAGTCCGAGTGCCATCAGGATCAATTGCCCATAGGCTGATGCTGTCGCGTTGAGTTGAAGCGCCAAAGCCAGGAATGCCGTACTGGCGACAATCTTCAGCATGGATTTTCCTATCTTCCAGCCGCGGTACTCGCTGAAGACCAGCCCGGCACAAGCAATAAGGCAAACAGCGATTGTGAAGCTTGTTCCAGTCTGCATGGTGATCTGCGTTCTCCCCAACGCTGCAATGATGTCGAGCTGTGAAGCGGGTGCGCCTGGGTGAACTGTCGGCTGGGATCATTGCGACCATCGGCCAAGCTGGAACTCCAGGCTGCCAGTCACACCAAGATTGCCTTGGCCAGTGCCTCGTAGGCAACAAGGCCAACTCGGACCGGGCCTAACAGGATTATCGTGTTTCGGCAGCACCCTGATTTGACCATCACGTGGTTGAGCTATTCTTCGACCCAAGAAGCGTGCTCCAGAACTCCACATCGCTCAGCCAAGCCGCCAGGTCGCCGCCCGCATGTCCAGAGTCGATCCAACTTCTGTTGATGAAACGCTGCCTGGGGTCGTTGCCAGGCGAACGATCCGCTGGTCCAAGGCTGAGCGGAGTCAGATAGCTGACAGTGTCGCCGAGGAAGTCCCGGTTGCGATGCGTTACAACGATGTGCCCTTTTCCGTACTGATGGCAACGCCCTCAGACTTGGAAGATCTGGCACTGGGCTTTTCTCTGACTGAGGGCCTCATTGCGGATACCTCTGAGTTGATCGGTGTCGAAGTAAGCCCCTTCATCGAAGGTGTCGAGATTCACATTCGGGTGACCAGCACGGCACCTGCGGCTTCCCTGTCCGCCAGCTCGAGCCGGGCACTGCCCGGGCGCAGTGGCTGCGGTTTGTGCGGTGCACGACTGCTGGAGGACGTCATGCGCCTGACACCACCGATTGGGAGGCGCTCGACATTCCCTGTGGCTTCATTGCGATTGGCGCTGTCGTCGCTTCCCAGAATGCAGCCGATGAACCTGGCTACCGGTTCCATCCACGCCGCTGCCTGGGTGGAACCGGACGGTAGAATCACCCACGTTCGAGAAGATGTGGGACGTCACAACGCACTGGACAAGCTGGTCGGGGGCCTGCGTCGTGCGTCCATATCGACCGAAGCAGGTCTGGTCCTCCTATCGAGCCGGGCCAGCTATGAAATGGTGAGCAAGGCAGCGCACGCTGGCATGGCCGTTGTTGCCGCCGTTTCCGCGCCGACTGCACTTGCCATCGACCTGGCGAACGCAGCCGGTATCTGCCTGATCGGCTTCGCCCGCCGTGATCGATTCAACGTGTACTCGCATCCAGACCGGTTGCTTGGTTTTGACTAGAGAATGATGAGGCACAGGACGCAGCGGACAGGTCTATGGCAAAGAACTCCGTTCTGGAAATCACATGAAACCAACATTCAGACGCTCAGTGTTGCAGCCATAGCCGAGAGCGCCGCGTTGACCGGGATGAAATTCAGCTGCCACCACCCGGGCGGTCCGCTTGATGATCACTTCGTCTCGACTTGATTCTGCGTTACTGACGAAAAGCAGACGTTCCATGGCTGCATTAAAAGTGGCCGAAGCGGATCGTCCAGGCCGGGCCACGGATTCAGGCTGGCCCTTCCCTTCCTTGATGAGCCCGTACCACAGTGAGGCATCACCATGAGCGAGAAGGACATCCCAGGCATCCGCAAGTACGATGCTCCTGCAGGAGGCTGGGGGGCGCTGCGGGCAACCGCGAAAGCGATCAGTGAACAGATGGCCGCCCCGGAAGCTGCGATCACGCTGTTCCGGACCAACAAGCCGGAAGGCTTCGATTGCCCCGGCTGCGCGTGGCCTGACCGCAAGCACACCTCGACCTTCCAGTTCTGCGAGAACGGCGCGAAGGCGGTGACCTGGGAAGCCACCAAGAAGCGGGTGACCCCGGAGTTCTTCGCGGCAAACACCGTTTCTTCGCTACTGGAAATGACAGATTTCCAGCTGGAGGATCAGGGGCGCCTGACCCATCCCTTGGTCTACAACCTGGATAAGGACATCTATGAGGCCGTGGAGTGGGATGAGGCGCTCAGCCGGATCGGGCAGATCCTGCGCGAACAGCCAGACCCAAACATGGTCGAGTTCTACACCTCCGGGCGCGCCTCCAACGAGGCTGCTTTCCTCTACCAGATCTTCGCCCGTGAATACGGGACGAACAATTTCCCCGACTGTTCCAACATGTGCCACGAGGCCACCAGCGTTGGCCTGCCGTCATCGATTGGGATCGGCAAGGGCACCGTCTCCCTGGATGATTTCGACGCCTGCGAGCTGATCATTTCCATCGGGCACAATCCGGGGACCAACCACCCCCGCATGATGGGTACGCTGCATGAGGTTGCACGCCGCGGCGCTCCCATCATCGTGCTCAATCCACTGCGCGAACGCGCCCTGGAGCGCTTCGCCGATCCGCAGGACCCGCTGGAGATGGCCACACTCGGGGCAACGGAGATCGCCTCTTCCTATCTGCAGCCGCGCATAGGCGGCGATGCCGCAGCACTGAAAGGCATCATGAAGGCCCTGCTGGAGATGGAGGCGGCCGAGGGCGAAGACGCCGGGATTCTGGATCGCGCGTTCATTGAAGAACACACCCGGGGATTCGACGCCCTCGCCGAAGACCTGCAGGCGGCGAGTTGGGAAGCAATCGTGTCCGAATCAGGCTTGCTTGAGGATGACCTGCGCAAGGTCGCCCAGGCCTATGCCAAATCCAACGCCACCATCATCACCTACGGCATGGGGATTACCCAGCACAGCACGGGCACCAGGAATGTCCAACAGATTGCCAACCTGCTGCTCCTGCGTGGCAACTTCGGCAAGCCCGGCGCGGGAATCTGTCCATTACGTGGGCACTCCAATGTGCAGGGGGACCGCAGCGTCGGCATCACCGAAAAGCCCAGCGTCGAGATGATCGATCGCATCGAAAAGCGGTTCGGGTTCCGCGCGCCAGGCGAGCATGGCCACGATGCCGTTGCTGCGATGCAGGCCATCATTGAAGGCCGCTCGACCGTACTGATCTGCCTTGGTGGAAATCTGGCAGTCGCGCTCCCTGATGGCGAAGCCTGTTTCGCAGGCATGCGTAGCCTGGAGATGTCGGTACACGTTGCGACCAAGCTCAATCGTAGCCATCTACTGGTCTGCAAGAACACCGTCATCCTGCCCTGCCTTGGCCGAACCGAGCTGGACATTCAAGCCACTGGGCCGCAGGCGGTCACCGTGGAAGATTCGATGTCGATGGTGCATGCGTCGCGGGGCAAGCTGAAACCCGCCTCTGAGCAGCTGCGTTCAGAGCCGGCAATCGTTGCAGGCATCGCCAGCGCAACCCTGCCATCGAGTCGCGTGCAGTGGATGGAAATGGTGGCTGACTACGATCTGATACGTGAAGCCATCGAAGCAGTGTTCCCCGATTTCTCGGACTACAACGCCAGGATCCGGATTCCCGGCGGCTTCCGCCTGCCTTTGCCGCCCACCGAACGCATCTGGCGCACTGCGTCGGGCAAGGCCGAGTTCCTACGCTTCTCGGGGCTGGCTGAAGACCCAAAACCTGTCGACAAGGCGGTGCTGAAGCTGGCAACCATCCGCAGCCACGACCAGTACAACACCACGATCTACAGCCTGGATGATCGCTACCGGGGTGTCTTTGGTCGCCGCGATGTCGTGTTCATGAACGAAGCAGACATGAGCGAACGCGGAATCCAACAGGGAGATCGGATCCGTATCAGGACGGCGCTGGACAACGAGGACGACAGGGTTCTGGAAAACGTCATTGCGGTGAGTTACCAAATATCCCGTGGCTCGGTAGCGACGTATTACCCGGAGGGGAACTGCCTTATCCCATTGAGCTACATCGACCCTGCCAGTGGTACCCCTTCCTACAAATCAGTGCCGGTGCACATCAGCCGGGCGTAGTTACCTTCCCGCCTTCGTGACGCGTGATGATTGAAGACTGTCAGGCCGGCGGTTTCGAGGGGTGTTGCTTTTCAGTGCGACGTCAGGTTTCGGCTGCCGAAACACCCTTCCCTGCCGTGAAGGCCAGGAACTGGTGGATGGGAAGCGCCTTCGCGTAGAGCCAGCCCTGCCCGAACTGCACACCGGAATGCTTCAGATAGGCTTCCTGCTCCAGCGTCTCGATTCCTTCGGCGATGACCGTCAGCTTCAGGGCATGCGCCATGTTGATGATGTGGTCTGCCACGATGCTCTGCGCAGCATCAGCACCGATCACGCAGGTAAAGGACTTGTCGATCTTGAGTGCATCCAGCGACAGGCCTTCAAGCAGGGAGAGGCTTGAATAGCCGGTGCCGAAGTCATCAATGGTGACCCGATAGCCGAGGGAGCGCGCATTTCCGATTACCGCTGCAGCCGCTGCTGCGTTGATGAAGCCGCGTTCGGTGATCTCCAACCAGATCTGCTGCGGCCGGAGACCTGCCTTCGCCACCGCTGCATTCAAACCATGAAGGAAACGCCCGCTCTCCATTTCGTTGGCGGGGATATTGATTGAGAGATGAGCATCTTCCTGTCTGCGCAGGTAGTGGCCCATCTCTGCCACACCCACATCGATCACCAGGTCGGTCAGCGGTGAGATGAGACCGGTTGCCTCCGCCAGCGGAATGAACTGGTCCGGGGATGCTGTCGGCGTACCTGGTCGCTGCCACCTGACCAGCGCTTCGGCTCCGATGCACAGTCCATTGGCCAGGTTGATGATGGGCTGGTAATGAACCACGAATTCCCTGTCCCTGATCGCCAACTCCAGCGTCTTCGCGGGCGACAGTTGCTGCCTCGACACCCAGATGATGAGGCCGATCAATACCAGCGAGATTGCCGCGCCGACGGGTAGCAGGTAACGCCATTCCAAGCCTGCCGTGGCCCCGGTCAGCGCGGTGTCAGTCAGCGCAAAGGCGACGAGGCCAGCCACCGGCCGGGAGGAAAATGCGTATTGACCGCCGGTGCCCTGCTGGTTGCCCGCAAGCAGCATCTGAATCACCTGCGGCTCGACGATGCCAGAGGCTTCAAGAACCCGCCCGTCACGACTGGCGACGCCGTACACGACCTGCGTGGTGATCACCAGGTCGGTAAGCCGGCCTGGGGTAATCAGCACCCCGTAATCGCCGCGCCGGACCTCGACCCGAGGTTCCCCCCTGAACAACCTCGGCAACTCGGCATACGAAAGCGTGCTGCCGTCGCCAAGATCCAGGTCCGCATCACCGGCCGGCACCGGCGGCGAGATCACGCCAAGCCGGGTGCATACCAGTTCTCCGTCCACGAAATAGCCCAGGTCCTCAATGCTGCGGGAGTCGGCAACCACCTGGCCCATCATCTTCAGGTGCGCGAGCGAGCAGTCGGCATGACCAATGCTTCCTGCACGTACAAGTGCGCGCTTGGCATCATCCAGTGTACGTTCGGTGCGCTTTGCAGTGGATGCAGCGACATCGTCCAGATGCTGTTGCTGTGCCCCCAGCGCCTGCTCGCGCTGCACCCACGACAGTCCGATCAGTGGAAGAACACCCGCCGCAATTGCCAGGACGCCGGCGGCGAGCAGTACCGATTTCCTTCTCATGCAGCCTCGCCGTCTCGGCACGCGTCCAATCCTGACAGCGTACCGTAAAGCCACAGGCCATCGCAGCGTGCAAATCCCTGCGCTACCAAGGGCCTTAGCGCGTCGCCCCCGCGGTCACCGCGTACGCTCGCATGACAACCCGCCATTGCCGCCGGGTTCGCGCGCCTGTTCCAGCGCAACGCGGGCCAGATCTGCGCTTTCCCGGGGTATCACATCGACACACCAATGATGACGCTGGATGCGTTGAACAACACCACCGCCGGGCCGCCCTCCTCCAGCTCCAACGCGGCTGTCCCGGCCCGGGTGATGACGGCAACCACACTGCAGCCGTGGCCGATATCCACCACCACTTCGTCGTTGACGGCGCCTTCGGTGATGCGCGCCACCGTGCCGTTGAACTGGTTGCTTGCCGAACACCGCGTGCCCTGGCCCTGCGCCAGCAGCACCGACGACGCCTTGATCAACGCATAGGCTGGCATGCCAACCTCCAGCCCCAACGATTCCACGCTGCCGTGGGTGATGGTCGCCACGACCGCGAGCCCAGGCGCGACTTCGATCTGCACTTCGTCGTTCACTGCGCCCGCCGCAACGGCACTGATCCTGCCGTGGAACTGATTGCGCGCACTCGTGATCATGCCGATCCTCCGTATCAACGCCATGTCCTCATCCAATCCGGCGGGAACCTGCTGGGACTGCAGGAAGGCTCGGTGCGCGCGTTCAAGCTGCTCGAAGCGCGCAACCAGTTGGCGTCCGCGCTCGGTCAACTGGGCACCGCCGCCGCCACGCCCGCCAACGCTGCGTGCCACCAAGGGTTCGCCGGCTGCCGTGTTCATGGCGTCCACGGCGTCCCAGGCGTTCTTGTAGGTCATGCCCATCCGCTTGGCGGCTTGGCTGATCGAACCGCAGGCGTCGATGAACCCCAGCAAGGCGAAGCGGCCACGGCCGCCCAGGCTTTGCCCGGCAACCTTCAGCCATAGGCTGCCTTGCAGCTCAAGCATGGGGTCTGTCTCGCTCATCTGGTCTGGTACCCGCCTGCGATAACTGTGGCCAGTGTAAGCCGCACGCCATCTCCCCCCGGCTTGATATCGATCAAGGACGCTCTAGCGCTCTCCCCCGAGAATCCCTGCATCGGTCACCAAGTTGATCTAACTGCACCGTTATATCATCTTGGATATAGCGAATCCGAGGATTGCGAGTATGCGCACCTGCCGTTTCGTTCTGCCGCTGTCAGCCCTTCTGCTCCCCCTGTCGGCCGCAGCTGCCGACACAGCAGCTGCTCCGCCGGTTTTCACCTTGGGCAGTGTCGATGTCCATGCCGAGCGCGGCACTTCTCCCACTGTCGCCGAGCGCAACCTGGACGCGGACCGCATCCAGCAGCTGGACCGCAACACTGTCGGAGAGGCAGTCAGCGTGCTGCCGGGCGTCAGCCTGGCACGCAATTCGCGCAACGAGGACATGGTCTACCTGCGCGGCTTCGATCCCCGTCAGGTACCGGTATTCCTCGACGGCGTCCCCCTGTACGTGCCTTATGACGGCTATGTCGACTTCGGTCGTTTCACCACCTTCGACCTGGCCCGGATCGACGTCGCCAGTGGCGCCGCTTCACTGCTCTATGGGCCCAACATCCTGGGCGGGGCGATCAACCTGATCAGCCGGCGGCCGGAGCGTCCATTCGAGGCTGACCTGCGGCTGGGCATCGCCGATGGCGGCGAGCGCAAAGCAGCAGTCAATCTCGGCGGACGCCAAGGTGATTGGTACTACCAGCTCGGCTGGTCAATCCTGAAGGCCGATGAGTTCCCACTCCCGGATGGGTTCGTCGATTACAAGCGCGTACCTACCGACACCGGTGATGACCGCCGCAACGCCGACCGCGAAGATCGCCGCTTGTCATTCAAGCTCGGCTACACGCCGCGTGAGGGCGATGAATATGCCATCGGCTACGCGCGCCAGGATGGCGAGAAGGGCAACCCGGTGTACACGGGAACCGCACGCAGCGGCATCCGTTACTGGCGCTGGCCATGGTGGGACAAGGACAGCCTGTACTTCATCGGCAATACCCAGCTCGGTCAATACACGACCTTGCGCACCCGCCTGTACCGCGACACCTACGGCAATGGGCTTGAGGCCTACACCGACGGCAGCTATCAAACCGCGCTGGACAACACCAGTTTCCCCAGCATCTACGACGACAAGACAATCGGCGGCTCGCTGACCGTGGCCAGCAACGCCCTGCCCCGCCAGCAGCTGCAGCTTGCATTGCATTACAAGGAAGACCAGCACAGCGAGCGCAACCCGCACTCGCCGACCAAGGACTTCCGCGATGTCACCACCTCGGTGGCAATCGAAGACCGTATCGCACTGACCGACACCGCGCACCTGCGCGCAGGCCTCGGCCATGACCGTCGCGAGGCCAAGCGTGTCTACTACTGGCCGACCGGCAGTGCCGATGCCACCAATGCCGTTCTGGAGTACGTGCAGCAATTGGCACCGGAGCAGCAGTGGTATGCCAGCGCCGCATGCCGCACGCGCTTCCCCACCATCAAGGATCGCTACTCGGCACGCATGGGTGCCGCACTGCCCAACCCTGACCTCGCTCCCGAGCATGCCACCCATCTCGAACTGGGCTTGCGTGGTAGCTGGTGGCAAGGCAGCCAACTGCAGGCTGCGGTGTTCCACAGCCGCATTGATAACCTGATCCAGACCGCCGTCGTTGCTTCGCCTGAGTGCGGCGGGCGCACCTGCAACCAGGCGCAGAACATTGGCCGGGCCCGCAACGTCGGCATGGAGCTGGGCTTGCAGCAGCGCATCGGCGGCGACTGGGACCTGCAGGCAAGCTACACCTGGTTGCGGCGCACCAACCTGGAGAACCGCGATGTGGCCCTGCTCGACAGCCCGCGCCAGCGCTTGTTCATGGCCGTTGGCTGGCAGCTGCTGCCGCAGTTGCGTCTGCAGGCCAGCCTGGAAGCCGAACAAGGTCGCAAGGTCAGCTATGCCGATACCACTCGTCCGGTGCGTACCCTGCCTGGCTTCGGCATCGGTGGGCTGAAGGCGAGCTGGTCACCGCGCGGCAACGTCGGCTTTGATCTGGGCGTGCGCAATATCGGTGACAAGTGGTACGAGCTGGCCGATGGCTACCCCATGCCCGGTCGCACCTGGTTTGCCAATGCCAACTGGAGGTACTGAGCATGAGCAGCGCGCAGCCCGCACGCATCGCCGCCATCGTGCACGACGGCAATGGTGAGCCCGATGGACTGCTGGCGGCTTTCGCTGCCCGCCAGCTCGCAGCCGGGCACCGCGTCCGCGGGCTGGTGCACCTGCCTCATGCACCAACAGCCACGGGCAAGCGCATGGTGCTGATGGACGTAACCGATCCGCAGTCCCGCTACCCCATCAGCCAGGCGCTGGGCGCTGCTGCCTGCGGCTGCAATCTCGATCCGCGGGGCATTGCCGATGCCAGTGTCGTACTACGTCGCGCCGCGCAGGAACCGGCGGCGCTGGCGATTGCCAATCGGTTCGGCACGCTCGAGTCGCAAGGCGGCGGCATGGCCGACGAACTGTTGGCGCTGATGCTGGCCGGCATCCCGCTGCTCACCGCAGTGAAGCTCCCCTATCTGGAAGCCTGGCGCGCGTTCACCGGTGGCATGGCGGTTGAGCTTCCCGCCACCGACGCGGCCCTGCAGCAATGGTGGGATAGCTGCCGCCAGCAAGATCAGGAGGCGACATGAAACGTCGCGCCCTGTTGCAGGCCTTCGCGCTGGCTCCACTGCTGTTTGCAGGAGGCCGACTATTGGCAATGCCCGCACAACGCGTGCTGCACCTGGGCGAACCGAAGGGCACACCGCAGCGCGTGTTTGCCGCGGGCGCCCCGGCAGCGGTGCTGGTTGCGGCGATCGCGCCGCAGCGATTGCTGGGCTGGCCCATGCGGGTTTCACCAAGCGCGCTGGCGCTGCTGCCCACGGCACTCCGCGGCCTGCCAATGGTCGGCCGTCTTGCCGGACGCGGCAGCACCGTCAGCCTGGAACGCCTGCTTGAGCTGCAGCCGGATCTGGTGCTGGATGCCGGTGATTTCGATGCAAGCTACCGTGACTCCGCCGAGCGTGTGTGGCAGCAGACCGGAATTCCGGTCGAGCTGGTTGCAGGACGTTTGCCCGATCATCCTGCACAGCTGCGCCATGTCGGCAAGCTGCTTGGTGTGGCCGCGCGTGGCGAGGCGCTGGCGCTGGCAGCGGAAGCCCAGCTGGCGTTGGTGCGCGAGGTGCTTGCCACCCGCCCTGCTACCTCGCGCCCGACTGTCTACTACGGGCGCGGCAGCGATGGGCTGGAGAGTGGCCTGTCCGGTTCGATCAACACAGAGGTCATCGAATTCTGCGGTGGCCGCAATGTTGCTGCTGCGGCTGGCAAAGGGGGGCTGGCACGTGTTTCGCTGGAGCAACTGTTGGCCTGGGACCCGGACGTGATCCTTACCCAGGACGCCGCATTTGCCGCAAGCGCAGCACAGGACGCACGTTGGCGCAGCCTGCGTGCGGTGCGCGAAGGGCGCTTGCACTGCGCACCGTCACTACCGTTCGGTTGGCTGGATGGCCCGCCCGGCGTCAATCGGCTACCAGGCTTGCCGTGGCTGCTGTCGCGGCTGCACCCCGGTGTATCGCCGGCGCTTGCACCGGCAGCACTGCGCACGCGCATCAACGCGCTGCATCAACTGCTTTGGGATCAGTCGCTACCAGCGGACATCGCGCGCAGCCTGGATGGTCGCCAATGACGATGCGCCCGATGCCGCGCTGGGCGTGGCATGCCGGTGGCTGGGTGCTGCTGGCGGCATTGATCCTGTTTGCATTCTCGGTTGGCCAGTTCCCTGTATCGCCGACACGCGTGGTGCAGTCGATAGCCTGGCAGCTGTTTGGCATTGGCGAGCCAAGTCCGCCCGCTGTGCATGCGGCGCTATGGAACATCCGTCTGCCGCGCGTGATCGCGGCCGTGCTGATTGGTGCGGTGCTGTCCGCTGCCGGGGCGGCGTATCAGGCGATGTTCCGCAATCCTCTGGTTTCGCCCGACATTCTTGGTGTCTCCGCGGGTGCCGGGCTCGGTGCGTCGCTGGCATTGTTCCTCGGCCTGCCATTGTTGCTGGTGCAGGGCTTCGCCTTCGCCGGCGGGCTGGCAGCGGTCGGCTTGGTCTGTCTGGTGGCAGCGCTGGTGCGCCGGCATGAACCGATACTGGTGCTGGTGCTGGCCGGCGTTGCGGTGTCGGCGCTGTTGGGCGCCGGCATTTCGCTATTGAAGTTGCTTGCAGACCCTTACACCCAGCTTCCTTCAATCACGTTCTGGCTGCTCGGCGGATTGAATGCCGTTGTCCTTGATGATCTGCGCGTCACCGCACCGCTGCTGCTGGTCGGGTTGTTGCCGCTGCTGTTGCTGCGCTGGCGCATCAACCTGCTCAGCCTCGGTGATGAGGAAGCCAGCGCATTGGGAGTGGCGGTCACACCGCTACGCTGGACGCTGATTGCCGCGGCGACACTGTGCACAGCGGCTGCTGTGTCACTGGCTGGCATCATCGGCTGGGTCGGGCTGGTGGTGCCGCACATCGCGCGCTTGCTGGTAGGCGCCGATTTCCGTCGGCTGTTGCCGGCAAGCCTGCTGCTAGGTGCCAGCTTCCTCCTCGCCGCCGACACACTGGCGCGGACCTTGGCGCCGATTGAACTGCCGCTCGGCATTCTCACTGCCTTCGTCGGTGTGCCGTGTTTCCTGTTGGTGCTGGCACGCAGCGAGAGCCGGGCATGAGCATGGGCGACGTTCTCCTGCAGGCACGCGGGCTGACGGTAGGCCATCGCCAGCAGCCCTTGGGCGAGCCTTCGGACCTGCACCTTCATGCGGGCGAAGTGCTGTGCCTGCTGGGCCCGAATGGCTGCGGCAAGACCACGCTGTTCCGCACGCTGCTTGGCCTGCTCCCCGCCATTTCTGGGGAGATTGCGTTGCAGGGGCAGCCGCTGCAAATGCTCGGCCGCAACCAACGCGCCCGGCAGTTGGCCTACGTTCCACAGTCGGCGCCGTGCGCCTTTGCCTGGCGGGTGCTGGAAGTCGTTGCCATGGGCCGCGCCGCCCATCTTGGTTTGTTGGCCACGCCCACGCGTGCGGACGAAACAATTGCCCTTGACTGCCTGGATCAGCTCGGCATCGCCGCATTGGCGCAACGCGTGGTCAGCACCCTCAGTGGCGGTGAACGCCAACTGGTGTTGATAGCGCGCGCACTCGCGCAACGTGCACGGATCCTGATCATGGATGAACCTACCGCCAGCCTCGATTTCGGCAACCAGCTGCGCATTCTCGATACTGTGCGGAGCCTCGCCGATCGCGGCATCGGCGTGTTGCTGTCCACGCACCAACCGCAGCATGCGCTGCAGGTAGCTGATCGCATTGCCTTGATGGCCAATGGAAGCCTGCAAGCATTGGGCCCGGCCCGCCAGGTCGCCACACCCGAACGATTGGCCCAGCTCTACAACGTCGATGCCTCGCGCATCGCCATTGCCCTTCCTGACCTGCAGTCACTGTCCTGATGACCACACTTCCAGCCCCCATCGATCACATGGCCCGCTACCGCCAGCACCTGCTGGCCTGCGGCTTCCAGGCCAAGCCCGCCGGCGCGTGGGATGCGCGTGCGGCGCAGTCGAGCTGGAAGCGTCGGCACGACGACTACAGCGAGGCATTCCTGGCGCGACTCGACCTGAGCGGTGTGAACAGCGTGCTGGACGTTGGTTGCGGACCCGGCCTGCTCAGTTTGCCAATCGCCGCGCAGGTGCAACAGGTCCATGCCCTGGACTACAGCCAGGGCATGCTTGATGGCCTGCGCGCCGCCATCTGCGCCCAACAGGTCCACAACATCGAAGCACACCATCTGTCATGGGAGGACGACTGGAGCAGGCTGCCCGTCTGCGACGTCGCCATCGCCTCGCGTTCACTGATGGTCCCAGAGCTGGATCAGGCGCTGATGAAACTCGACGCGCACGCAGCGCAGCGCGTCTACGTGACCTGTACCACGCAGCCGCGTACTGGCGTCATGGAGCTTGCGGCACTGCTGGGTCGGCAATGGATTCCCATACCGGACCATCGCTATGTGATGGAGCTGCTTTGGGACTTGGGACGGGAGCCACGGCTCGACTACCTACCGGTTTCGGCATTGGACCAAGCGCAGACTGCCGACGACCTGATCCGCCAAGCAGAACAGGTGTTCGGCGAGCTGCAGATGAACGAGCAAAACAGGATCGCGGAGTGGCATGGGCATTCGCCCCTGAATCGACTCGGATTGGCACCCACCAGGCGTTGGGCCTTCATCTCCTGGGAAACCACGGCTCAAACTCGCTGAGATGGCGCATTGCGCTGATGGCCCAGGTCGGCGAGACCGGTCCTTGGCGCCGTTCAAGCTGCATCAGCTCCGGTGAGACCGGTCCGGGAAAGCGGCCGTGCAGGCGCTGCCGCCCGTCCATCAACCCGACATTGGCGCCAAGCCCCTGATATCTGGGACAATTGCCACCGGCCGGACGCTCCCGGCCCGCTACAGCATGGACCCGCATCGAGGCGGTCATCGCTCTGCTGTCCATTCACGGCTTGCCGCCGCTCTTCCCGGATCGTCATTTGAACGCCATCGATACCCCTGTTGACCCTGCCCTGCCCTTGGCGGATCGCCTGCGCGACGCGCTGGATCTGCTTGAGGCCATTGAAGCCGATCGCGGCATGCTCGACGCGCTGCCCGAAGCCGACCGCGTGCGCCTGCATCAAGTCGTTGCCAAGGTGTTCCACCCCGAACCCAAGGCGCGCCGGCAGATGCTCAAGAAGCAGGCCCGTGAGCGCCACCAGGAAAAAGTGCGCAAGTCCGAGGCACTGCTTGAACAGACCGGCATCCGTGCCCTGCGCCGCAAGCCGGTGTTCAGCACACCGAACTACTTCCCGCCGCATGCAGCCGGGTTGCACGATGCCAGCAATGGGGAAGGTGCTGCCGCAGCCGAAGCGCCGGTGCATTCGCCCGAGCTGCGCCACTGCTACGTGTGCAAGCAGAAGTTCACCCTGCTGCATCACTTCTACGACCAGATGTGCCCGGCCTGCGCCGATCTGAATTACATCAAGCGCACCGAGACCGCCGACCTGCGTGGGCGCGTGGCGTTGCTGACCGGTGGCCGCGTCAAGATCGGCTACCAGGCCGGCCTGAAGCTACTGCGTGCCGGCGCCGAGCTGATCGTGACCACGCGCTTCCCGCGCGACTCGGCCGCCCGCTATGCCGAAGAACCCGATTTCGCCGTGTGGGGCCACCGCCTGCAGGTGTACGGGTTGGACCTGCGCCACACGCCCAGCGTCGAGGCCTTCTGCAGCGAGCTGTTGGCCACGCGCACGCGCCTGGACTTCATCATCAACAACGCCTGCCAGACCGTGCGTCGTCCGCCGCAGTTCTATGCGCACATGATGGCCGGCGAAACCGCTGCCGTGCAGAGCCTGCCGGAAACCATCCGCAAGCTGATCGGCAATTACGAAGGCCTGCGCAGCGCGGACCTGCTCCCCGTCGCGGCAGCCGCACTGCCGTCGCCGCAAGCTGTCGGTACTGACGGTTTGACCCGTGCTGCCGAGTTGTCGCAGGTGCCTCTGCTGGCTGACGAACTATTGGGCCAGCGCCATCTATTCCCCGATGGCCGCCTGGACCAGGACCTGCAGCAGGTGGACCTGCGCGACAGCAATTCCTGGCGCCTGCGCATGGCCGAGGTGCCGTCGGTGGAGCTGCTGGAAACCCAGCTGGTCAATGCCATCGCACCGTTCATCATCAACGCACGCCTGAAGCCACTGATGCTGGCCACGCCTGAGCGCGACAAGCACATCGTCAACGTGTCGGCGATGGAAGGCCAGTTCTACCGCAACTTCAAGACCACCCGCCATCCGCATACCAATATGGCCAAGGCCGCGCTGAACATGATGACGCGCACCTCGGCGGCCGATTACCAGAACGACGGCATCCACATGAACAGCGTGGATACCGGCTGGGTCACCGACGAAGATCCGGCGGGC
Organism: Stenotrophomonas sp. STEN022; assembly: GCF_056760155.1. NCBI lineage: Bacteria > Pseudomonadati > Pseudomonadota > Gammaproteobacteria > Lysobacterales > Lysobacteraceae > Stenotrophomonas > Stenotrophomonas sp. STEN022. Next base: position 19,685 of record NZ_JBRREG010000002.1, on the reverse strand, counting down.
CTGGCAGCGCGCAAGGTGCAGGAAGAACGTTTCCACCCGCCGTTGGACATCGTCGACGGCGCCGCCCGCATCGTCGACCCGATCATCCACGGCTTCAACACCGGCGAACACGTCTGGGGCCAGTTCCTGAAGGACTATGCGCCGACGGACTGGTGAGATAGCAGACGCCGATTGAAACGGTGGTTCAGCCCGACGGTCCGGGTTGAACCACTGCAATGCCGGAGCGAACCGCAATGACATCTTTCCTGGAAAACCTGCAGGTGTTGCCACGCGAGTTCTATCGTCGGCATCCCACTGTGGTCGCGCCGGAGCTGCTGAACAAGATATTGGTACGTGATGATGGCCGCTGTGCGCGCATCGTTGAAGTGGAGGCCTACGCCGGCAGCGAAGATCCCGCGGCGCACTCGTTCCGCGGCAAGACCGCGCGCAACGCGACAATGTTCGGCCCTCCTGGGCATCTGTACGTCTACTTCACCTATGGCATGCACTGGGGAAGCAATGCAGTCTGCGGTGAGGTCGGTGAAGGTGTCGGCGTGCTGCTCAGGGCAGCGCAACCCTTGAACAGGTTGGATCTCATGTATCTGGCAAGGCCTGCCGCCAAGCGCCCGATCGATCTTGCCAGTGGCCCTGGCAAGCTTTCTCAAGCGTTCGGAATAGACCGCGCGCATGATGGCGCTGATCTGGTGAGTGGTGATCGTGGCATCCGGATTGTCTCTGATGGCTTGCCTCCCCCTGGCGCGCCGGTGACAGGTCCTCGTGTTGGGATATCCAAAGCAGTGGATCTGCCGTGGCGCTGGTCCGTACCGGATCAGCCATATGTCTCCAGAAAGTAGCAACCAGGCTACGACCGCCAGCCGGTTGCGGCAACGAGTGCCTGCGCTTATGGATGTAGTACGTCAATAGCACTGGGCAGCATCATCAGCGCCTTTCTCCATGACAACGTTTCTGTACACGTCGCGGCGTTCCCTTGGTGGCGGGCTCATCAGGGGCGAGCCCTTGCTCTCGGGACCTCGCTCAGCACTCATCCCGGCGTATGGAACACATCCGCGTGCAGATCACCCGGCCGCAGACCATTGGCCTTTGTAATCTGGATAGCCGCTTCAACCATTCCCGGTGGACCAGCGCAATAGGCTTTCCAACCATCAAGATCCTGCAGATCTTCGACAACAGCGTCTGTTACCAGCCCGGTCCGCCAAGTGCTTTCCCCGCAGGCATCGGATAGCACAGGCGTGAATGTGAGGTTGGAATGCTGCCGGGTCAAACTCTGGAAGTGCTCAACGAGGTAAAGATCTCTACTGCTTCTGACGCCGAAGTAGACATGTATTGACTGGCGCATGCCACGCGCGATGGCAGCCTCAACGATGCAATTGATAGGTGCAAGGCCCGAGCCGCCCGCGATGCATAACATTGGCCCGGCGTGCTGTTCGCGCAGGAACGAGGATCCAAACGGACCTTCAACAAGCACAGGGGCACCAGGCTTCAGCTGCGCATGGACGGGCTCAGTCACTGTCCCGCCGGGTACTCGACGAACGTGGAACTCCAGCACTTGGCTACCTGATGGGCTGGCAATGGAGTAATCACGGCTTGGCAGGCCTGGGAACGTGAGCCGTACATACTGGCCGGCAGCAAAGCTCAGCGGCGTCCCTTCATCGTTGATGACCTGGATACGATTGATGTCGTGCGTAAGCGCCTCTACCAGCGTCACCTTGCAGTTCAGGCGGCGGATCGGATGAGCAACTACCTGATCGTCATCAAGCCAGCTGACGACGCCATTGGTCTTCGGAATGGCGCGACACGCCAGAATCAATCCTTGGGACTTCTCTTCCTGCGTCAACGCAAAACGGCTGTGTTCGAGAGATTCGACCTCCCCGCTGACGAGGCGGGCTTTGCAGGACCCACAGCGACCCGAACGACATCCGTGTGGATAGGCAATCCCATTGGCGAGTGCAGCATCCAGAATCGTGACACCTGCCGGCACCGCAATGATCGCGCAGGTCTGCAGGATTTCAACGTGGTTCGTCATGGCAGCTGCTCAGGCAGTATTGGAGAGGCCGAGCGCTTCAACCAAGCCTGGTTTCTGCGCGGCGAACGTACCGTAGAAGGCCTGCTCATCGACCAAGGTGATCGGCGCGACGCGCACACCGGTACGAGCCTTCGCCTCGTCCCTGGTGGCCGGGTCAGTCAGGTCACGTTCTTCAAACGCAACTCCTGCACGGTTGAGCCAATCCTTCAGCATCCGGCAGTCAGGGCAAGTCGGTGTTGTGTAGATGACTACATGCGGGGTGAAAGCGTTGCTCATGACGACGTCCTCATCGTTATTGTGATGTCCTTTCAATCCGTACGTCGGGTTGAAATGGAGGCTGGAGCGCTTGGCCTGCGGCAGGTGTTCCGGACCAACAGACTCCGTTCCGAAGCCGCGCAGAACCCTGTGCGTAATCCATGGTTTCTTTGTGTTGGCGCGAAGTCTAAAGATTGCCGCCATTGGAAGGTCAAGGGGCTCCAGCAATCTTTCTGCAGCCGCAAGAACAAGGCTCAAGCTCCACGATGGTCGGCTGCCCGGCGACATCAGGAGCAACGCGTTCTGCGCTGGCGGAAGCTCAGCTATCCATGCGGTCGCTGCCGCGACCGTGGGTACTACTGAAAGCACCCGTCCGGAATCAAATCTATGCCTCTTCGCGCCTGGCTTCGCTCTGCAACCATGACAGAAACGCGGCGATGGCCGGTTTCTCATCTGCCCCGGGAAGGGTCACGGTGTAGTAGGCAAACTCGGTGGGCCATGGCTGATCCAAGGCGACCACCAATCGGCCGCTGGCCACTTCCGACTGCACGTACACATCACGTACCAGCGCAATCCCCTGCCCCGCCTCGGCTGCGCGGATCAGCAACACATCATCATCGAACGCGACACCTCGCACGATACGGGGATCGTCCGCCACACCCAGTGCCTTGTACCAAAGCCGCCAATCGCTGCGATCCGAGTCCTGCAGCAATGGGTACTTGAGACAATCCATCGGCTTGCGGATCGGCTTGCCAACAGCAAGTAGCGCAGGACTCGCAACCGGCAGGAACACCGGCGAAGCAAGGTGACGCGATACCAAGCCCGGGTACTCACCCAAGCCGTGACGAATCGCTATATCGATGCGGTCGCGGCGCAGATCAACCAAGGCCGATGAAGCTTCAACGCGCACCTCGATCTCCGGATGCTTCTCGGTGAAGCGGCCCAGTCGAGGCACCAACCAGGACGCAGCAAAACCGGGCACCGTGCTGATCGTCAGTGTCTGCCGCCCGTTGATCGCCTCCAGCAGCGCCATGCTGTCCTGGATGGTGTCGAAGGCGCGAAGCAAGGCCGGATAGACTTGCGCGCCTGCTGGACTTAGCGCGACGCCATGCCGGTTGCGGGTGAACAGCGTGACGCCAGTTCGGTCACTCAACAGCTTCAGCTGCTGGCTCACCGCGCCTGGTGTAACACCCAGGACGGCGGCAGCCGCGTTGCGGCGGCGGTGACGACCGGTCTCCACAAATGCACGCAGGGCCAGTAGCGGTAAGACAGCACCCATTGATTCAATATCCCGATCTTTCACGCTTGGAAGTGATGCGAATCTGGTGAGCGTGTACCCACCAACCCGGTCAGCATGGATCAATTCGTCAAATGAGAAAAGCTGAATTCATCAGTGTGCCGCTGCCGGTGATCTTGGTAGTGAACGACAACTTCTGATCGCCCTTTTCATTCTTCCGACGCATAGCGCTCGCTTGCCGCCGAGAGACGCGAGGATGCGGTCCTCGAGGCTGCCCCTGATCGCGCAGGAGTCCGCACAAACAAACATTAGAAATTCTAACGTTGGTGAGCAGATAAGATCGTTTTCCGGACCTGATAGCGCCCCTTAGACTGCAAGCATCCCCGGTCGGCAGGAGCCAGGTTTCCAACAGCAAGCGATCCGCTTGCGCCCCCCAAACAAACCATCAGAACCCAGCCGCGCCCACAAGAAAAGCGCTGGAAAGAGAACGCGCCACGCGATTCCAGGCACACCAGTTTCGAATCAAGCGCAACAACTACGCCCGTTGATCGCAGGGATGAACTGGGCAATCGAGCCGACCGCCCAGCCAGTCCTTATGGCGGCCCGTGGCAATACGCAGGGCCAGCTCCTGCTCCCAACTTTCGCCAACCACGCCCCGGGGCTTGTCCCCAAGCGGGTTCGGCGAGCTGCACCCAAAAAAAAGGAATACCTCGTGCTCAGCCCAACACTTCACCTCTATACCGACAGCTCACCAAACGGCTTCAAGATAAGCATTGCGCTGGAAGAGCTCGAACTACCCTATCAGCTGCATCACGTGCGCATCGCCGAAGGCGAGCACCGGCAGGCGGACTTCCTGAAACTGCACCCGCACGCGCGCATTCCCGTGCTTGTGGACGAATCCACTGGCATCACTGTGTTCGAGTCGGCTGCCATCCTGTTGTACCTGGCTGAAAAGAGCGGCCGTCTTCTGCCCCAGCAAGCCACGGCACGATGGGAAGCGATCACGTGGCTGATGTTCCATGCCGCCAGCGTAGGACCGATCCTTGGCCAGCGCGTTCACTTCGAGATGTTTGCTGACGAAGCACTCCCTGTCGCGATTGAGCGCTACCGGCGCTTGAGCAACGAGTTCTTCGCGACCCTGGATCAGCGTCTGGCTGACCGGCCTTGGCTCGCCGGAGACGAATACTCCATCGCCGACATCGCCGGTTTTGGCTGGACGCATATCGCCCGGGTCATCGACCTGGACTTCAGCGCCTATCCGAACTTGAGCGATTGGCACGCCCGTGTCGCCGAACGACCCGCCGTACAGCGCGGCGTACTTATCCCCGAACCTGCGACCGGCGCATGATCGAGAACCAGAAAGTGAGCGCATTGAACAACAGCATCGGTATGCAAACAGCGCTCAAGGGTGCATCCGCTCCCGCGTTTGCGCACCACCGTGGCTACCAGCGGATGTTCCGCCAAGACGCACTGAGCCTTGGCATCTTCCTGCCATTGCGCTTCTATCGCGGCGACATGCGGGTCTTGGCCGGGCAGTCCGCGCTGGTTGCTCAACTGGATCGCGCTGGATTTGCTGCAGTCTGGGTACGCGACGTTCCCTTGTTCGACCCTTTGTTCGGCGATGCCGGGCAGGTCTTCGACCCGTTTACCTATTTGGCTTTCCTTGCTGCACAGACCGAGCACATTGCCTTGGCCACTGGCAGCGCCATTTTCTCGCTGCGGCACCCCATCGACCTGGCCAAGTCGGCAGCCACCATTGACCAGCTGTCTGGTGGGCGCCTGGTGATGGGTATCGCTTCTGGCGACAGGCCGGTTGAGTTTCCGGCGTATGGCATCGAACACGCACAACGTGCCGAGCGCTTCGCAGATACGGTCAGCTACGTCCGCGAGTTGATGCAACCGGGCATGTTGAACATCAACTCACCCCTTGGTCGTGCGCAAGGCGTTGAGCTGCTGCCCAAGCCGGTGGCCGCTGCGGTGCCACTGTTGGTGACCGGAACCTCGCGGCAGTCGCTGCAATGGGTTGCCGAACATGCCGATGGCTGGCTGACCTACCCGGATGCCACCCATCACGCCGTTGGCCCCAAGCGTCTGGCCGAGAAGATACGCGCGTGGCGCGGATTGATTGGGGATGGCGGCTTCCGCCCGCACGTCACCAACGAGTGGATCGATCTGATGGAAGACCCCAACCATCCCAGAACGGCTATCGATGGCGGCTACACCTTGCGGACGGGGCGCAACGGACTGATCGACCTGCTCGGTGAATGGCAGCGTGCAGGCGTCAACCATGCGGCCTTGGGAATCCAGTTCAGTCAGCGTCCGGCACAGGACGTTGTGCAGGAGCTGTCGGAATACGTGCTCCCGCTGCTCCCTTCGCACGACTCGCCAGCACCGCCAGCGATACGTTGGTAGCACTGTCATCGAGTTGCCGGGTCACAGCGAGGTTTGCCGGTGCCTACTGCCAGGAACACATCCTGGCGGGAGGCGCGCTACACGGAGGAATGCCTACGGACTGGGCCCAGCAGGCAATCGTGAAATCACCACGGAAAGCAGCGCAGCCGATGCAAGTACTACTGCACTCATGACGAAGGTGCTCTGGTAGCCGCTGTGGTCAAACAACAGCCCTCCAAGCGTAGACCCCAGCGCGATAGCCAACTGGATCACCGCCACCATCAGGCCCCCGCCTGCTTCCGCCTCACCGGGCAGCGTCTGCGCAATCCAGCTCCACCAGCCCACCGGCGCAGCGGTGGCAAGCAGCCCCCACAACCCAAGCAGCACAGCGACGGCGGTCAGCGAGCGCCCCATCGGTATCAAGGCCAGCGCAATTACTGCCATCAGGACCGGTATGAGAATCAGCACCCGATACAGACCTTGCTTGAGTACGCCACCAATCAAGACGGTGCCGATGAATCCACTCAAGCCAATCCCCAGCAACACCCAGGACAGCGCAGACACGTCGAGCTGCGTCACCGTCTCCAGGAAAGGTCGCACATAGGTGAACAGTGCGAACTGCCCCATGAAAAATGCCGCGCAGGCCGCCATGCCAAGCACCACGACCCTGCGACTGAGCAGACGAAGCACGCCGCTGGCCGCATCAACGCGCTCAGCCTTCATCGACGGCAGGCTGCACCACTGCCACACCAGGGCTATCAGTGCAATCGGAACCAGGCAGAAGAAGGCACTGCGCCAACCCATGACGGCGCCGAGATAGCTGCCCAGCGGCGCCGCAATCACGGTCGCCAAAGCGTTGCCGCTATTGAAGATGGCCAGTGCGCGTGGCACCTGCGCAGCAGGCACCAGCCGCATGGCGGTGGCCGCGGACATCGACCAGAATCCACCGACAACCACGCCGATAAGCGCGCGCCCGACCAGATACACAGGGTAGTTTGGTGCCAGTGCCACCACGCTGCCAGACACGGCCATCAACGCGGTCAATGCGAGCAGCAAGGTCCTGCGATCAGCATTGCCTGCCAGTCGCGCTATGCACAGACTGGTCACCACCGCGAACGCGCCCGAGATGGCGATGCCCTGCCCCACCAGGCCTTCGCTGACACCCAGATCGGCAGCCATCGGCGTGAGCAGGCTGACAGGCAGGAACTCGGAGGCGATCAAGGCGAACACGCATAGGGTCATGGCGAATACGCCACTCCAGTGCGATGCAGCCTCGTCCAGCTCCACAAAGGCACGCACGGGCGTGCCGACGACGGGGGTCGACATGAGAAACCTCTTTCATGATGTTTGTAATCATCGGCAACGCGGTGTTGCCGCGGTGCCGGCACAGAAGTGGGCTCGTTGCGTCCAGAACCACGGCGTGAGCATCACCGTGTAGCGAGAACCAAACCCTGCACGCAGCCGCTTACTGCCACGTGTTCACAAGGACGCGAGCAGCCCTCGTGCACGCTATGGATCTTCCCCCGCAAGATGCAAAAACAGGAACGGGGTGTGGCTATTGAGCTGCGTGATACTGCTTATCACTCACCTGCTCCATCCACTCGACATTGCTGCCATCGAGCACGCCGGTGACAGCCAGATGGGTCATGGCCGTTGTCGGCCCGGCACCATGCCAGTGCTTGACGCCCGCCGGGCAGGTGATCACATCGCCCGGCCGGATCTGCTGCACAGGCTTGCCCCATTCCTGGGTAAGCCCCACCCCGGATATCACCACCAGACGCTGTCCTGCCGGGTGCGTATGCCAGGCCGAACGCGCGCCAGGCTCGAAGGTGACCCAGGCGCCGGAGGCAGTGAGCGCTGGGTCGGCAGACCACACAGGGTCGATGCGTACGCGCCCAGTGAAATGCTCCGCAGCGCCTGCGAGCGATGGTCGACGGCCAGCTTCCGAAACATGCTGCGTTGTTGAGGCTGCGGATACTGGCACTTCCGTGATCGCGGCCATCGGCACAGCTACCGCAATGAGCCCAAGGCTCTTCAGTGAGTCCTGCATAGGTGTTCCTTGAAAGGCCGGCCCCACTCTCAGGCTTCGGGCGGTCGGGAAGCTTCCAGCAACCGCCAGAATGGCGGGCAAGCTTCCCATGGAAGATACGTCTGACGTGAGCTGATCCGCTTGATCAGCAATGCCAGTCGGGCGATGTGGCACAGCTGTCGCGGCAGTGAAGGCCATCAGCGGACCATGCCGCATGCGGCGCCTTCACTGCAGCGCTGGCCGTCAGGACCAACGCTGCAGGTCTACCGACTCGGCAAACCGCCTCAGCCGCCCATGGTGGCGTTGTCGATCACGAAGCGATACTTGATGTCGCCCTTGAGCATGCGCTCATAGGCTTCGTTGATCTCCTCGGCACGGATCAGCTCGATATCCGCCACGATCTGGTGGTTCGCGCAGAAATCCAGCATTTCCTGGGTTTCCGGAATGCCACCAATCATCGAGCCGGCCAGGGTGCGGCGCTTGGTGATCATGTTGAACACATTCGGCGACGGGTGCGGCGTTGCCGGCGCCCCCACCAGCACCATCGCGCCGTCACGCTTGAGCAGCGCAAGGAAGGCATCCAGGTCGTGGGGCGCGGCAACCGTGTTGACGATCAGGTCGAAGCGCTTGCCCTGCGCGGCCATTGCTGCAGCATCACGCGACACCACCACTTCATCCGCACCCAGCGCCAGGGCAGCCTCGCGCTTGGACTCGGACGTGGTGAAGGCGATGACATGTGCGCCCATCGCATGGGCCAGCTTGATGCCCATATGGCCCAGACCGCCAATGCCGACCACGCCTACCGTCTTGCCGGGACCGGCATTCCAGTGCTTGAGCGGCGAATAGGTGGTGATGCCGGCGCACAGCAGCGGCGCTACCGCAGCCAGCTGGTCTTCGGAGTGGCCAATACGCAGCACATAGCGCTCATGAACCACGATTTCCTGCGAATAGCCGCCCAGCGTCCAACCCGGCGCATCCGGCGTAGCACCGTTGTAGGTGCCGACCATGCCGTCACAATAGTTTTCCAGCCCGGCATCGCAGTCTTCGCACTGCTTGCAGCTGTCGACGATGCAGCCGATACCGACCAGGTCGCCGGCCTTGAAGCCGCTCACGTGCGCGCCAACTGCAGCAACCCGGCCGACGATTTCATGGCCCGGCACGCAAGGGAACTGCGTACCCGCCCATTCGGCGCGCACCTGATGCAGGTCGGAGTGGCAGATGCCGCAATAGGCGATGTCGATCTGCACATCGTGCGGCCCCGGCGCGCGGCGACTGATGTCCATCGACTCCAGCGGCTTGTCGGCGGCATAGGCGCCATAGGCTTTGACAGACATGGGAACTCCGGCGGTGCTTGGGGAAGGTGGCCATTGTCCACCGCGATGACTCGAGTGATAAGGTAATAAATGCTTCTAGCCACTATTAGCTGAACTAATCAATCAATCGTGCCACACTGCCGCCATGGCACGGCGCAACCTCAATGATCTACTGGCCTTTGTCACCGTCGCGCGTGAAGGGAATTTCACCCGCGCCGGTGCGCTGCTGGGCGTCTCGCAGTCCGCGCTCAGCCAGGCCATCAAGGCACTGGAAGAGCGGCTGCAGATCCGCCTGCTCACCCGCACCACCCGCAGCGTCTCGCCCACTCCGGCAGGCGAGCGCCTGTTGCTGGCCATTGGCAACCGTTTCGACGAGATCGAAGCGGAGCTGGATGCACTCACCGAGCTGCGCGACAAGCCGGCCGGCTCACTGCGCCTGACCTGCGGTGATCATTCGCTGCAGACCATCCTGCTCCCCAAGCTGCTACCCCTGATGCACCGCTATCCGGACATCCGTATCGAGTTCGATGTCAGCTATGCGCTACGCGACATCGTCGCCGATCGCTTCGACGCCGGCGTGCGGCTGGGCGAAAGCATCGACAAGGACATGATCGCCCTGCCGATCAGCCCCAAGGTGCGCATGGCCGCAGCCGCCTCACCGGCCTACTTCGAGAAGCATCCGATCCCGAGGCTCCCTGCAGACCTGACCCAGCACAACTGCATCAACATCCGCTTCGCCACTTCGGGCGGCATGTACGTGTGGGAATTCGAGCGCAACGGCAGGCAGGTCAACGTGCGCGTTGAAAGCCAGGCGGTATTCAATACCTCACCGCCGATGGTGCAGGCGGCGCTGGATGGCCTTGGTATCACCTTCCTGCCGGAAGAGGAGTTCGGCGAACACATCGAACAAGGCCGGCTGGTGCGCGTGCTGCAGAACTGGTGCCCGCCCTTCCCCGGCTATCACCTGTATTACCCAAGCCGCCGCCAGCATTCGGCTGCATTCGCACTGGTGGTGGACGCACTGCGCATTTGAGGGCTGCAGCAATGCTGCAAGTGTTTTGCGCAGCTGCCAAACCACGCTGGCGCAGCCGGTACGTGCAGCAAATGAGGGCTTCGCAAGGCATCAATCCGAGGGAGGCGTGACACTCCTGCACGTCTCAACTATTTGAAAAACAGGCTTCCTTTGCTGTGATGCCGGCGTACCAGTTCCTCCAGGTAGATGTCCAGTGCGCCACGTGCATCCTCTGAGGTTTCTTTGTGCTTCAATGCCCAGCTCAATCGGTCCATCAGCACTGGGTCGCGGCAGTCTCCCAAACTGCTTTCATCCCATTGCCGAGCTTTGCGATAACGCTTGGCACGCTCAGCCTGTGATAGCGGTGTGTCGTACAGGCGCGGCCGACCACGGCGTTTTGCAGGCGTTGGCACTGCCACGGCTTCATCGGCGACGCTGTGATCATCAGTCATTGCTACTTCCCAACCAGATCGCCCTTAATAATAAGGTGATACATCACTTCTTGCGCTAAGTTCCAGCAGATTTCGTCCGATACCTCGCTCGCTTCAGTCCAGCCACTGGATCCACGAAGCAAACGAATCCGAAATCCATCAGCCAACCAAAAAGCAAGACCAAGCCGCTCTATTGGGACGGGTCCTATGGCTGCGCCCGAGCGCTTATCACAACATGAGCAAATTCTTGTGCGGCGCCAGTGTGGCGCTCGCATGCGTGCTTCGCTTTTGAGCTGCGGCTGGGAACATACAAAGATGGACAAGAAAACCGCGGACGTTAGACGGCTGCTTATCGATTTCGCCCGGCTATCCACCTTCCAGAAGAATCTATTCCTGGAGACACTCAACCTATTCATGTACGCCTCGCCACAGCGCAGGCGCAAGATCATGTTGCAGTGGGAATCTGGAAAAGGCGGGCTGGACATTAATTGACAATGCCCCGCGTGACAGCGGAAGAGCGCGCTGTCCAGACAGCAGAACGCGTAAGCACTCGCTTGCTCAAGATGCGGCTTGTGTACCGCCTGATGACGTCACCAGTCCGTTTTCCATAGCGTAGCGCAGCAGGTCAACATCCTTCTCGATGGACAGCTTCTCCATCGCGCTGGCTTTCTGCGTACTGATGGTCTTCTTGCTGCGGTGCAGGCGTTCGGCAATCTCATTGACCGTCAGGCCCGAGGCATAGAGCCTCACGACTTCGGATTCACGGATGCTCAATACACCAGCAGGGTTGCGGCTGCGTCTGTTGAGCTCGATTCCCTGCACCACCTTCTCGATCGTGGGTGAGTAGTACTTGCCCCCGCTCTGCGCCGCGTGAACTGCGGGCACCAGGTGCGTCAACGCATCTGACTTGCTGACAATGCACGTCACCCCCTGGGTCAGCAGGGTATGCAACACCGCCGGGTTATCAAGCATGGTAAGCACCACCAGCTTCACCTGTGGATAGCGCCTGGCAATCATCCCAAACAAGGCGATGCCATCACCAAAGTCGCCAGCCGGCATCGCATAGTCCGAGATCACGACATCGCATGCCACACTGCCGAGCAATGCCATCAGTTCAGTGGAATCAGCTGCAGTCCCGACAAGGTCGAGGGTAGCCACTGATGACAGCTCGTACTTCACACCGGCGATCATGCCCGGGTGATCGTCGGCCAAGACCACTCTGATCTTGAAACCACTCATGGCAAAGCTCTCCGTGAAGTGCGCTGGCAGCTGGCCAATCCAGGCTGAGGGGGCATCCCCTGCCCTGCGAGGCACGTCAAGACAGAATTTATGTCACATCATTCTCAAAGACAAAGACTTATGCGTAAAAAAGCGATGATTTCCCCATCAAATACCTAGGGGATCGCCGCCAAGCCTTCGGCTCACTCCAGGCGCGGGTCAAGCCTTACGAAACTGCTGCAGTTACGCCCCCCCGCCGACAGCCTCCCCGACGGCCCCGCGCGCCGTAGCACCCGGTGCTCCAGCAGGAGGAAACACGGCAGCCAGCTAGCCCGTGGTTGCACCTGCCGGGCACTCCCTTGCCTCCGTATAGACACTGCGTTGGTACTCAGTTGACTCGCGCGCAGCCTCGGCTTCGAGCCCGTTCCAGTAGCGGCCGCTATCGAGAAGCCCGTCGCCCCACGGACGCACTGTGCCGCTACCCCCTTGCCAAGCAGCAAGGAGGTGGCAATCCCGGCTATCGGTGCGCGAACAAGCCTGGGCCCGCGGATGGTAGATCATGGTTTCCCGTTTGCACCGCGGCTGGTGCCTCGGCCGGTTCCTGTCAACTGTGCGGGCTCAGTTCTGGAGGGCAATGTATTGCACGTACTCGGCCTTGGGCAGAGCGCGACTGTGCAGGTAACCCTGGGTGCTATGGCAACCGAGACTGCGGACCATATCCAGATCCATATAGGTTTCCACGCCTTCGACAACGACAGTGGCTACCATCTGACGCGCCATGGCAATGGTGCTGGCAAGCAGGCAGCGGGCATGGGCATGCTCACGGGCTTCCACCAACATGCTGCGGTTGATCTTCAACTCGTTGAACGGCACCTGCAGCAGCCTGTCCAATGAAGAATCCCCGCTGCCAAAATCATCAATGGCGCAGTTGAAACCCCGCAACCGCAGCTGGGCAACAGCGCCAGCCAGCGCGGGATTGCACAATTCGCCGCCATCCTCGGTGATTTCAATAACCACCCTGCTCGGATCAACGCCGGCGTGATAGGCATGATCAGCAACAGACTGTGCCCAATGCACACCGGTCGCAACGCGTGCGGGGACATTGACAGCCATCAACAGCGAGGATTCCGTCCCCTCGGCAGCAATGCAGTCAAACGCGCAGGACAGCATGTAGTCAGTGAGAGACTCCAACAGTCCTTCACGCTCGATCGATGGAAGAAACTCAGCCGGGGCCAGCACGGAGCCATCGACCCGGTGCCAACGTGCCAACACCTCAGCACCGCGCAACACGCCAGTGATGGCGCAATGCTGAGGCTGGAAGTAGGCTTGGATCTGTTGATCCAGCAATGCCGCGCGTAGTTCATCACGCGAGAATCTACGGATAGCGGGCTTTATCGGGGCCAAGCCATCTTCGGCTGACGGCGCCAGCTCGGTGGATGCCACAATGATGCTCCGGATCTGCTCTGCCTTCAGTGGTTTGCGCAATGCTGCGACCACAGTGAGGCCAAGGTGCGACGCATAGGCAGAAGCGGCGTTCAGGATGCGACTGGGCTGGCTGCTGATGATTGCCAAACGCGCTTTGCGGCATCGCCCGGCCAGCAGATCGATCACCTGCAGACCAGTGAGGTCCGCAAGGTCAAGATCGAGGACCACCAGATCCCAGCTGCGGTCGCGCAATGCAGCCACCGCGCGGGTCCCGTCCAGGGCCGAGGTCACCTCGGACACCCCTAATTGACGCAGCACCTTGACCATCGGAAGATGCTGAAGCTCGTTGCCATCAACCACCAGCGCGTTCTGGATCATCTGGGTTTCCGGTCGTGGCAACACATATTGTGCGAGAGCGTTCATGGGTGCTGTCTCCACGCCAGGAGCGGCGGTATCAGGGAAGGGGCTGCTTTCGATGACGTCATTCTTCCAGCGCTGCCGCCAGGCCTACATCGGCCTAGTCCGAATATTCACCCCATCCCTTTCAGGCAACGCTGTGAAACCGGACGTTTCACCGCACCAGCGGGCAAAAACCATTCGTGAGTGGAGTCTCAAATGGTCTCCGAGGCAGACACCGCAGGCGACGAGCCAAATTCCCAATCACCTGCCCGGGCAAATGCCTTGAAGCTGTTGAGCCGACACCAGCGCAGCCTGCTGTATGTGGGCGGTATCGTCACCACGCTGATCCTTGGCGCGGTGACGGCTGTGGTCATCCACTCGCAGATCAAGGACTACATCGCGGAACGAAACGCCGACCAGACCAGCCGCCGGATCGCATTGCAATCGGCCTTCGCGGTACGTGAGGGCGCTATGCGCATCACCACCGCGCAGGAAGAGTACGCTTGGGAGTCACGCCAGAGGCCCGACCCTGAGCTGGTCAACAGGTTCAGCCAGAACCGCGGCCGCATGACAATGCAGCGCTCGGCCAATTCGCCGCACGTACTGATCCTGGGGGATATGGGTCAGGGGCATACGCTGGAGACCTTCGCGCCCTACCTCAAGTTGGCTGATGAGGTCAGCCACCAGGCCGGCACTTTCGCCCGCGCATTGACGGCGTCGATCTACTTTTCCAACCCGGATCGGACCTTTCTGGGGGCTGGCCCTCTCCCTGACCGCAACTTGCTGGCCACGCACGCGAAGGAACCCACCGCCGCGCTGATCCAGAGGTTCACGCCTGCTCAACCGAGGGTAACCGCCTCCGATAACCCGCAGGCGGCAACTGTCGGGCCGGAGTGGCTGCCGGCCGCAAATGACCCGCTTACCGGCAAGCCCTCATTGCTTTTGCGCCAGCAGGCCTTTACCGACGCACAACCGTTTGCGGTGTTCGTTGCTTCCTATCCCGTCGAACTCGTCACAAAATCGCTCAACTCAACCCAGATTGACGAGTTCTGGGTGATTGCCAACCCTCATGGCGATTTGTTCCTCGGCTCCCAGCAGCCCAATGTCCGCGAGGTTGCGCAGTTCCCGCTTCATCACTGGGCAGCCGGCGCACCCGCGAACAAGCGCGGCAGGTTCGAGGAGATGGATGGGCGTTTTGTCGCAACCGATCCGGTATCCAGTGCCAACGCAGGCTGGTACTTGATCCACACCTTCTCATGGCGAACCATCATCGCTGCGTTATGGCCCACCCTGCTTGCCTACGTTGCTGCAATGCTGCTGGCGATAGGCTTTGTCTGGGCGGTGCTGCTGCTGATTGAACGAAAGGTGTTCCGCCCCGGTTACGTGCGCTCGGAGCGCATCATCGAAAGCGAGAACCTCAACCGGACAATGGTGGAGACCGCGCCATTCGGCCAGGTGCTGATTTCGACTTCGACAGGTGAGGTTCTGCTGAAAAACTCAGTCATGGCCTCATATGCTGACGCAAGGACTGATTCCAAACGACCTTTGCACCTTGAGTTTCTCGAAGCGTTCCGGGCACATGATGCCAAGGCCATCGCATCTGCAGGCATCGAGTTGAACATCCGGACCGGCGACGGTGCTGACTGCGCCTTGCTGGTGAGCATAGTCCCCAGCAAGTACCGGGGAACGGATGTCCTGCTATGCAATTTCACCGACATCACCCTGCGCAAGAAGGTAGAGCAGGAACTGGAGAGAGCGCGCGCGGCATCGCAGGCTGCAAATGAGGCCAAGTCCTCCTTCCTGGCAATCATGAGCCACGAAATCCGCACCCCGATGAACGCAATCCTGGGCAACCTTGAGCTGTTGGAACGCACTACGTTGACCAAGGAACAAACCAGTCGACTACAGGCAGTCACCTCTTCGTCCTCTGCTTTGTTGAATATCATCAATGACATTCTGGACTTCTCCAAGGTCGAGTCCGGGCAGATGACAATCGAGTCGATACCGTTCGACCTGCGTCAGGTCGCTCAGCAATGCATCGACATGTTCCTGCCCATGGCGCACGCCAAAGGACTGGAAATCGATCTTGTTGTTGATGACGGCCTACAGCCCCACTACATGGGGGACCCAACCCGCATTCGACAGATCATCTTCAACCTGATCAGCAATGCCATCAAATTCACCGACACTGGTGATGTACTGGTCGAGGTTTACCTGCAGGACGACGAAGCCAGCGACTCGGCGATTGTGCTGGGTGTCAGCGACACCGGCATCGGAATGAGCGCCGCGCAGCAGGCTTCGCTGTTCACCACGTTTTCCCAGGCCGACTCCAGCATTGCCCGTCGTTATGGCGGCACCGGGCTCGGACTTGCACTCTGCAAGCGCCTTGCGAAACTGATGCAAGGTGACATCGGGGTGAGCAGCACGCCAGGCAAGGGCAGCACCTTCATGGTGACCTTGCCACTATCGCTACCGGACGCCGACACCACATTGCCACACCAGCACAAGTCATCCGTCACGATGGGCGCGACGCAGGGCGGCGCGCTGCATGTCCTGGTGGTCGATGACCATCCTGCCAATCGGAAACTGCTGCAGCTGCAGTTGGAAACACTGGGCTGCAGCGCAAGTGCGTTTGAGGACTGCGGCGCAGCGATAGCCACCTTCGATAGCCAGAACTACGATTTGATCCTGACCGATCTGAACATGCCCGGCATGGATGGCTTCGCATTTTCCCGCTACCTGCGCAAGCGTGGAGTGAGCACACCCATCATCGCAGTGACCGCGCATGCCTCGGACCATGACAGGTCCCGTAGCAAGGACGCCGGCATCAACAGCATTCTGGTCAAACCGGTTCTACTGGAGGCGCTGCGTGCAAGGCTGGCGGAAATCGGCAACGACGCCCCACCCTTTCAAAGCGAGCAGTCGCACTTGGACATCGCCAGAGGAGCGCTGCCGCCTGAGGTATATGCGCCATTGCTGAGCTCGCTGGAAGATTCAGTCATCGCCATCAGGCAGGCGCTACAACCATGTCCCGCGGACGGTGCGCCAGCCATCAACAAGGTGACCCGGGCTGACGCCATTGGCCAACACCTTCACTCGTTGCGCGGCGCATTCGCCTTCATCCACGAAGCAGCCATCGCGCAGCGCTGTGCAGCAATGGAGCAATTGCTGCGAGAAGGAGACATGGACAAGCTGCAACAATCGCTGCATGAGCTTGATGCCGCTGCCCACGCAGCACTTGAACGCAGGCGCCAATAGGATGTACGTGGAGCACACTGCGCGCGGTGCGGCGCAGCGAAGCGTGTCGCTGGAGCACGGCACGGCCACCGTTGAGCAGGCCTGCGTCCACCATGGCTACCTGCATACCTGATGGACCTTGTTGTCCCAGAAGCTCGACATTGCGAAGTCGCGCTTCAAACCGGCTTTGGCATATGCCCGATCACGCCCTTGCCGGGCGCTCTCACACGCGCTGGCCTTTGGTCCCGCAGCAGCGCGACGTCGCCCGGACCGAACGCCGGGCTTTGCCGATTGTCTGTCCCGTTGCAGCTGGAGCTGTATTGCCTCCAGCCGTTTGCGCGCGGCCTCGTCTACCTGTGCATCAACAGCGCTCCAACGCTTCAGCTCCAGCCCCTCACAAGGTAGCGATTGATAAGAGTGACCTTCGGCTGCCTGGCACTTGTAGACCCAAAGTCCCGCTTCACCACCGATGTTGCCAAGTAGACAGCCCAACACCATGCAAGCAAGAGATGCCACGGCGGACGCTCCAACGGACCTTACCCGCAGCAAGCCTGCCAGTTCGCAACCGACAGTGATGCAGGCAGCCAACAAAGTCGAGTGTCGGACTTGTCCGCGGCTGCGCACAAAGGCGGGCTTGTGACGTCTTTCAGCCCAATCTCATTGGATGAAGAAATTTCTTCACAAATCGCTTGCGGGAAATGTGAAGCCCCGCTATTATTTCTTTCTCGGCAACGACGTGACAACGTTCCACCGGGGCCATAGCTCAGCTGGGAGAGCGCCTGCATGGCATGCAGGAGGTCAGCGGTTCGATCCCGCTTGGCTCCACCAAATCCGGACATTAGGCCGTCTGGATTGTCGACAATTTGATGAGTATAACGCGTCCCCATCGTCTAGAGGCCTAGGACATCACCCTTTCACGGTGGCGACCGGGGTTCGAATCCCCGTGGGGACGCCATTCATCAGGTACAAACGGACCCAGCCGTATCGGGTCTTTTTTTATCGAAGCAATCCTCCCAAGGGATTGCACGGAAGAAGAAAAAGCTTCCAATTTGATAAAAAACCGTTATTATAGCGGGCTAGCAACAACGTGGGGCCATAGCTCAGCTGGGAGAGCGCCTGCATGGCATGCAGGAGGTCAGCGGTTCGATCCCGCTTGGCTCCACCAATTCAGGCCTTAGGCCGCCTGAATCTACAACTTGAGATTTGAAGAATACGCGTCCCCATCGTCTAGAGGCCTAGGACATCACCCTTTCACGGTGGCGACCGGGGTTCGAATCCCCGTGGGGACGCCATTTCTAAAAAGCTCCGAGTAATCGGGGCTTTTTTCTTGCCTGGTATTTGCGGCAATGCAGCCCTGCCCTCGCTGGCGGGAAAGCAGTGAGCAGCCAATCAAACCGCCATCGACAGCCAGCCAAGCTGGTCAGCATACTGAGATGCTTGAAGCTGTCAGCCAGCGGCGAGGAGAATTCAATGAACATGAAGGCACTTGCCATTCTGCTGGCTGGAGCACTCCTGACCTTCGCCGGCACCACACTACACGCCAACCATCTCTTTGCCGAGCGCTCGCAAGTACCCGACCAGGCCAAGGGTGAGATCATCGCGTTCAAGGTGAAAGGATCGGATCGCACGGTTTACATCACCCGCAGCGATCAACTTCAACACTGGTCGATTCTTGGCGCCGGAATTCTATTGTTCCTTCTGGGCGCAAAAGGCGGTGCCCTGAAGCGGAACCGCGCACAGCCCTGAGATTGGCAGCGCCAACGCGGGCAACACCGCCCTTTTTTGCGCGAGCAGAGCAAGCCGCGTAACCCAGGCTTCTGCAGATGAGTGACATCAAGTCCGCTGCCCCTTTGTACTGCAAGCTTCGCCACCTTCGCTGTTTCCGCATTGCAGCTGAAGCTTGAAGTACTGCGGGACAACTCCTGCCGAGCATGGCTCGGCACTACACGCCAGGCCTCTGCAGGGGAGCCATGCGATTCGCAAACCCGCACGTGCCTGACAAACTCCAGGCAAAGAAAAAGGCACCCAAGGGTGCCTGTTTTCTCTGGTGCCGAAGGGGGGACTCGAACCCCCACGCTTTTAAGGGCGGCGGATTTTGAATCCGCTGCGTCTACCGATTCCGCCACTTCGGCTGGCAGGAGCGGAATTATAACGGAGCTTTGCGTACTTGGGCAGGCCTTTGCTGAAAATATTTGTGTAATGCCTGTTTCGGCGACTGGCTATACTTCGATCGATCCAGATACAGGGGAGAACGATGGGCTCGCTCGAAGGTACGAGGGTGCTGGTCGTGGAGAACGACGAGTTGAATGCCATGCTGCTGCAGATGCAGCTGGAGATGGAAGGCATGCTGGTGGGCGGCGTAGCTGCCACGGTCAGTGCTGCCCTGCAGATGATCGATGAGCTGCAGCCCCAGCTCGTGTTCCTGGACTACTGGCTGGCATGCAATGAGAACAGCAGCCCGGTTGCCGAGCGCCTGAGGCAGCGTGGCATCCCGTTCCTGGTAGCCACCGGAATGGAAATCGATCAGCTGCCTGCAGTGTTCGATGCCGGTGTGAAGCTGTCCAAGCCTTACACCGGCGCCGATCTCAGCCAGGCACTGCAACGCGCGCTTGCTCCGGCTTGAGATTCCAGGTTTGCGGGAGCGGGGGGGGGCCACCCCCCGAACGAGAAGAAGGACACCCCCCACCCCCCCCCACCCAAAAGACACGAGAAACG